>NZ_NPDI01000060.1:0-32373 GCF_002251265.1 Rhodopirellula sp. MGV
TTGTCACGTTGCATTAGCCGATGGAGCCATTTCCTTTCTCACCGATTCGATCGATAACGGCACCTACACCAATGGCGGCCAAGGGACGGTGACGTTGGGCGGCCAAGGTGATTTGGCCCCGGGAAACCACGTCGCACCACACCGTGTTCGATAATGGAATTGACAACGGGGCCGGCGATCGAGACGGGGATGGCAAAGCCGATACCAGCACTTGATCCGCTGCGTGACATGATCGCGGTGTTGATGCCGACCAGTTCGCCGCGCAGGTTGACGAGTGGTCCGCCGGAGTTGCCGGGGTTGATCGCGGCGTCGGTTTGCAAGAAATCTTCGAAACCGTGGCCGTCGTCGACGATGCCACGAACGCGGTTCTTGCCGCTGATGATCCCGGCGGTCACTGTTTGTTCCAAGCCGAAGGGGCTGCCGATGGCGATGACCCAGTCGCCGACTTGGATGCGTTCAGAATCGCCGATCGGAATGGCGCTCAGGTTTTCGCGTTCAACTTTGACCACGGCGAGGTCGGTTTGCGGATCGATGCCGACGATCCGTCCGGCGGTGGTGGTGCCATCGCTGAATTCGATTTGCAATTCATCGGCGCCTTCGACGACGTGGTTGTTGGTCAGGATGTAACCGTCGCGACGAACGACCACGCCGCTGCCCATGCCGGTTTGTTCGAGTCGGCGCTGTTGGCCTTCGGGGGCGCCAAAGAATTCTTGGAAGCCGGGCGGAAGTCGACGGCCACCGACGACGCGCGTTTGAATGGTGTTGATGCTGACGACGCTTTCACGGACAAAGTTTGCGACGTTACGAAACGCTGTCGAAAGACCTTCCGCTGCGGCCAAATTTTGACCGCCCAAAGGCTGCTTGTCCGAGTTGCTGAAATCTTGCAAGGCAGCGGAGTTTTGTGCCAAGCGGTTTGGTGGTGGCGTGGGGTTGGTTAGCACGGGTTCTTGCGCGGTTGGATCGTTTCGCAAGAACGCAGGCGTCGTCATGACAACACCTGTCACTAAGGACCCCAACATCATGGCACCGAGTGCGCCACTCACGTGCTTCCACGTTCGGGTGCTGATCGTCGTCGGCATCTTCATTGACTCCGTTAGGTGGGTTGAGATTTGATTTAAGTCGAGTTTTGTTATCAGCGAAAAATGTTCACACCAAGCGACAGATTTACATCGCGTTGGCGGCGACTGATCCACTTCGCTGTCCGGTCGAGAGATGGTCGCAAGGTGGATTACGAAAGGCATTGACGGGGTGATTGAGGGGAAACCTCGGCCCATGTACGTCGCCACCTTGGCAGGTATCGGAAGCGGCGTTTAGCGAAAGCAAATTCGAGACCAAACGACGCACCGTGCGATACCGGCACCCTTACATCTTGTTTTAGGGGAAATGTCCGCCATTTTCTATTACGTCGTGGCTTCTCGATTTGGTAACTTACGACAAAGGGTAATGGTGCCGATATCGCAACGGTGCCCTGTCGGCCGAGCGGTCGGCAACATCGCCCCCGAGAGTGTTCGCTGTGAAGCTACCGCAGCGGCCATACCTGAAGATGGAACAGGTCTTCTGCAATGCGTGATATCTTGACTGTGATTCTGGCGGGTGGTCGTGGCTCACGACTTGAACCTTTGACCCGAGACCGAGCCAAGCCTGCGGTGCCGTTCGGCGGGCTGTATCGAATCATCGACTTCGTGTTGAGCAACTGTTTGAACAGCGACATGCGTCGGCTGTTATTGTTGACACAGTACAAGGCACAGTCGCTTGACCGGCATATCAACACAGCATGGCGGCAGTACTTTTGTCGAGAGCTTGGCGAGTTCATCGACGTGGTGCCGCCACAGCAACGGATCGCTGGCAATTGGTATTCGGGAACGGCCGATGCCGTTTATCAAAACATCTATGCGATCGAGCGTGAGAAGCCCGAGCATGTTGTGATCTTGGCCGGTGACCATATCTACAAAATGAACTACGACCCGATGGTTGAGTTCCACCGCAAAAGAAACGCCGATATCACGATCGGGGCGCTGCGTGTCAGCACCGAAGAGGCGAAGCAGTTCGGCGTGATGCAAATCGATACCGACCATCGTGTGCTCGGTTTCCAAGAAAAGCCCAGCTCGCCGATTCCGTCGCCCGAAGACCCAGACGTTTGTTTGGCGTCGATGGGGATTTACGTGTTCAACGCAAGGTTCTTGTACGAGGCGTTATGCAATGACGCCACGAACATGAAAAGCGACCATGACTTTGGTAAGAACATCATCCCGGGTGCGATCGATTCACACACCGTGTGCGCGTACCCATTCATGGACGAGAATCGTAAAAGCCAAGCCTACTGGCGTGACGTTGGTACGCTCGAAGCGTACTACGAAGCGTCGATGGACTTGATTTCGATCGATCCGCAATTGAACCTCTATGACGAGCATTGGCCGGTACGGGCTTTTCAGCCCAACCTGCCACCTCCGAAGTTCGTTTTTGGCAGCGAGGGCGGCTCGACCCGTCGAGGTTACGCGCTTGATTCGATGGTCTGCCAAGGTGCGATCATCAGTGGCGGCCATGTGTCGCGAAGCATTCTAGGACCTGGCGTTCGAGTCAACAGTTACGCATCAGTCGAAGACAGCATCTTGTTCGATGATGTCAACGTCGGGCGTCGAAGTCGGCTGCGGCGAGTGATCGTCGACAAGGGCGTTTCTATTCCGGCGGAAACCGAGATCGGTTTTGACCCAGCCGCCGATGCCGCTCGTGGATTAAAGGTCACCGAGAGCGGATTGGTGGTGATCAGCCGCGGCGAAAAGATCTCGCCCGCGTCTGTGGTCGGGCAAGTCGGTTAAGTAGCTCGATGATTCGGGTAGTGGATCTTGTTAAAGATCCGGCTTGAAGGCAGTGTGAAGGGAAGGCAGTGTGAGTGGGATCTTTAACAAGATCCACTACTTGGTTTGTCCAATAGCGGACGGCGAGTCCTTTGTGAAAGACTCGCCGTCGGCGTGGTTTTTGGTCAGTCGCGTTTGTGATTAGCGAACGTCGAAGCGATCCAAATTCATTACTTTGTTCCAGGCGGCGACAAAGTCTTGGACGAACTTTTCTTCGCCGTCTTGGCTGGCGTAAACTTCGGAGATGGCTCGCAGTTGCGAGTTGGATCCGAAGACCAAGTCGACCGCACTGGCAGTCCATTTGGCTTTTCCAGTGCTGCGATCACGGCCTTGGTAAAAGTGCTCGCAGACGGGAGACTTTTTCCACTGCGTATTCATGTCCAACAGGTTTACGAAGAAGTCGTTCGACAGTTGGCCAGGCGAGTCGGTGAAGACTCCTAGGTCTGGATAGCCAACGTTGGTGCCCAGGACACGCATCCCGCCAACGAGGACCGTCATCTCTGGTGCGGTCAGCGTCAACAATTGGGCTTTGTCGAGCAACAGTTCTTCGGCCGGGCGATCTTGGTGATGGCCGAGGTAGTTTCGAAAGCCATCGGAGGTCGGCTCCAGCGGTTCGAACGATTCGGCATCGGTCATTTCTGCGGTGGCATCGGTGCGACCCGGTGTGAACGGGACATCGACGGAGTGGCCGGCGTCACTGGCCGCTTTTTCAACAGCCGCACAACCGCCAAGGACAATCAGGTCAGCCAACGAGACGCGTTTGTCGCCTTGCTGCGATGCATTGAATTCCTTTTGGATGCCCTCCAGAGTACTGAGCACATTGGCGAGCTCGTCGGGTTGGTTGACGGGCCAATCTTTTTGTGGAGCCAACCGAATGCGTGCCCCGTTCGCACCACCGCGTTTGTCACTGCCACGGAAAGTCGACGCGGAAGCCCAAGCGGTGGAGACCAATTGCGGAACGGATAAACCGGAATCGAGCAGCTTTGTTTTCAAGCTGGCGATGTCGGAGTCGTTGATCAATTCGTGATCGACGGCGGGGACGGGGTCTTGCCAGATTTGAGGTTCGGCGACCCAGGGACCCAGACACCTTGAAACGGGGCCCATGTCACGGTGAGTCAGCTTGTACCAGGCTTTGGCGAACGCTTTTTCGAATTCCTCGGGATGTTCGTGAAAGCGTTTGGAGATCTTGTTAAAGCCGGGATCCATCTTGAGCGCGATGTCGGTCGTGAACATCATCGGCGCGTGTGTTTTGTTAGGCAGGTGCGCGTCGGGGACAAGCGTTTGCGCTGCCTCGTCTTTGGGTTTCCATTGATGGGCACCGGCGGGGCTCTTGTTCAGTTCCCATTCGAAGCTGAACAGGTTGTCGAAGTAATCGTGCGACCATTGGGCTGGCGTGGACGTCCAAGCGCCTTCCAGGCCACTGGTGATCGTGTCTTCGGCGTTGCCTTTGCCATGCGTGTTGATCCAGCCCAAGCCTTGTTCGGCGAGGCCGGCGGCTTCGGGTTCGGGGCCGACATTGCCTTTGGGGCTGGCCGCACCGTGTGCTTTGCCGAAGCTGTGTCCGCCAGCGATCAGTGCAACGGTTTCTTCGTCATTCATTGCCATCCGGCCAAAGGTGCGACGGATGGCTTCGGCGGCGGCCATCGGATCGGGTTGACCCTTGGGGCCTTCCGGGTTGACGTAGATCAGACCCATCTGTGTTGCGGCGAGCGGGTTTTCCAATTCGCTGTCGTCTTTGTCATAGCGTTTACCGCCAAGCCATTCGCTTTCGGGGCCCCAGTAGATGTCTTCTTGAGGTTCCCAGACATCGGCACGTCCGCCGGCAAACCCGATCGTTTCGAAGCCCATTGATTCCAAGGCGCAGTTACCGGCGAAGACCATCAAGTCTGCCCAGGAAATCTTGTTGCCGTATTTCTGTTTGATGGGCCAAAGCAGGCGACGTGCTTTGTCCAGGTTGGCGTTGTCGGGCCAGCTATTCAGAGGCGCAAACCGCTGTGTGCCATAGCCTGCGCCACCACGTCCGTCGGTCACACGGTAAGTACCAGCACTGTGCCATGCCATGCGAATGAACAAGGGGCCGTAGTGACCGTAGTCAGCCGGCCACCAGTCCTGCGACGTGGTCATCAGGGCGTTGACGTCTTTCTTAAGCTCGTCCAAGTCCAGCTTGGCGAATTCGTCGGCGTAGTTAAAATCCGGCCCCATGGGATTTCCCTTGGCCGAGTTTTGGTGCAGGACGCTGAGGTTCAGTTGGTTGGGCCACCAACCGGCGTTGGACATTGAACCCGCTGCGGTGGTGCGCATTCTCGCTGGGGCGTATTCATGTGTGCCGCCAACAACGGGACATTGCGCCGCGTCACCGGACGCAGTGTTTGTCTGCGAAGGGTCTGCCTGGGCAGGGCTCGATTGAGCGAACGCAGTTGTTGAGGAGCCTGCGACGCAGCCCGCTGCGAGGACCAACAGACGAAAAGGTTTGGCGGTTTTTGCCAAAGCCATGGACATACGATTCATTGTGATCTCCGGGGAATGGTCGTCACGGGGGCTTTCGGGCAACGATCCCGAAAACGCTCTACTTTTAGACCGGTGTTACTTTCAGACCACTGTAGGCCTCGAAGAAGGGGCTTTCCAATGCATTGTCCCGATGGCTTCCATGCATTAGGTGCATGGGGAGATCTTCGCGAGGGTGAACATTCAGTGACCAAACACTTCGTCCACCAAGCCCGGATCACTGCGCAGAGGTGCTGACGTTTAGCTTGCGCATTCGCGAAGCGAGCGTGGTCGGTTTCAGGCCCAGCACTGCTGCGGCACCTTCGGGACCGTAGATTTTGCCAGCACATTGTCGCAGTGCGTTGCGAATGTTGTTGATCTGGAGCTGAATCAATTCAGCCTCGGTCAAAATGGATTCGGTGTCGGTGTTCGACCGGTAGTGTTGGTCGTCAATCTGTCCCAGCTCGGAGAGGTCGTCGTGTAGGTCGAAACGCAATTTGCCATCGATTGATACGATGGCGGAGCGTTCAAGCACGTGTTGAAGTTCACGAATATTTCCAGGCCAGTTGTATCGCTGTAATTGTTGGACGTTGGCGAGCGTTAGGCGAAACGATTTACGACCGAGCTTGCGGCTGATCGAACGGAGGAAGTGCTTCGCGAGCAATGGTATGTCTTCGGAGCGCATGCGCAGCGGCGCGAGTTCGATCGGGAAGACGCTCAATCGGTAATAGAGGTCTTGGCGGAAGCGACCTTTGATCGCTTCGTTGCGCAGGTCACGGTTGGTGGCTGCGATGATGCGAACGTTGACACGGCGTGTTCGTTCTTCGCCAACGCGTTCGAGTTCGCCTTCCTGCAACACGCGTAGTAGTTTCGATTGCAGGTCCAAAGGGATCTCACCGACTTCATCGAGGAACAGTGTTCCACCGTCGGCCAGTTCGAATCGTCCGGCACGGTCGCGGAGTGCTCCGGTAAAGGAACCTTTGCTGTGTCCAAAGAATTCGCTCTCGTAGAGTTCACGTGGGATTGCCGCACAGTTCACTTTGATCAACGGCCGGTCGCAACGGTCGCTGCGGCGATGGACTTCACGAGCGATCAGTTCCTTACCGGTGCCGCTTTCGCCAAGCACAAGCACACTTGAGTCGGTTGGGGCGACTAGGTCGATTTGGCGAACGATGGTTTGTAGCGCGGCGCTTTGTCCGACCAGTTCACCAAAGGAGACTTCGCCGACTTCTTCACGTAGATATTCATTTTCAAGTTCCAGCCGTCGACGGAGCGATTCGATTTCGTCAACGGCTTGGGCGCTGGAAATCGCTGCGGCCAGTTGGTCGCTGATCATCATCAGCCATTGGTCGCAAGATGGCCCGATCGGGACTCGTGAGAAGATGCCGAGCACTCCGAGCGTCTCATCTCGATAGCGCAGCGGCATGCCTTGGAAAGCGACGATGCCTTCGGATTCGACCCAGGCGGGATCGACGATCCAATCGGATCCTTCGCCGATGTTGATACGGATCGGTTCCCCGGTTGCCGCAATCTGGCCGACTTTTCGAACGCCCATTGGCATTCGCCGAAAACTTCCATCCGTGTCTTGCCAGTGCTGATCTGGATCGACACGGCTATTTCCGAAGCTGGCCGCCAAGTGCAAACATGCGCGACGGTCACGGCATTCGGTGGCAAGTGAGCAGCGGTCGCAGTCGCCGTCACGTGGTGGCTTGGTCAGCCAAATCCGTACCAACGCAATCTGTAGATCGTGCCCCAGTCGCTGTACCGCAAGGGGGAGCAGCTCGGGCAAGTGATGTTTGCCTGAGATCGCGAGCAAGATCTCTTTCGGGTCACCAAAAACGGCATACGTATCAAGTCCCATCGATTCGATCCGGTAACGAAATAACGTGATTGTGTAACGATATTTCATCGTACCACGAAATGTCGTGGCTATTGGTTTTGCCCTGCCGGTTTTTTAAATCCTTGCTGGGTAATGACTTGCGGATTTGTTGTGAGGTTTGGCACGAGAGCTGAATAGAGCTGTTCTTCGTCAGGCAAATGGCCTGAAACAAAACTCTTTCCACTTTCGATTTGGAGAATCTCCGATGTCCCGTCTACCACACGTTAGCGTTGAACAAGCCGATGCCAAAGTTCGTCCCCTCTACGACGCGATCCAGTCAAAGCTGGGGATGGTTCCGAACATGATGCAGGTCATGGGGAACTCGGCCGCAACGTTGTCGGCGTACTTGCAGTTCAGCGGACAATTGGCCACTGGTGTTTTAACGGCAAAGCAGCGTGAGCTGATCGCGTTGTCGGTTGGTCAGGCCAACGAGTGCGGCTACTGCTTGGCAGCTCACTCGGCGCTGGGCAAACACGCTGGGCTCTCTGGCGAGCAGATTGCTGACGCCCGTCGTGGCAGTTCTGTTGATTCGAAAGACGATGCCTTGGTCAAATTCGCCCGTGCGATCGTGCAGAAGCAAGGGTTTGTCAGCAGCCATGACTTGGCGGACATTCGCTCGCATGGCTTTGGCGAAGACGCGGTGACAGAGATCATCGCCAACGTGGCGCTGAACCTGTTCACGAATTACTTCAATCACGTCGCCGATACGGAAATCGATTTTCCGGCGGCACCGGAATTGGCGGTCGCTTCCTAAGGCCACTCGGGTAAAAGGATCAGCGCATCAAAAAACGGCTTCGCACCTTTGGTGGAAGCCGTTTGTGATGTTTTGTACTAGCCGAGGCGATTAGCCTTCGGCTGGTGCGGCCATGACGGCGTCGTTCGTGACTGGGATGTCATCACCTTGCGAAGCACGGTTATCGAACAGCGTGAACATGATGAACAGTCCGACGAAGACGAACGATCCGAGGAACCAGATGACGTTCATCGGTTTGTCGAACGCTAGGTGCATGAAGATCGAACCGACCAGCACTGCTTTGATGGTGGCGATGATCATCACGACGATGATGTCGTAGCTACCCAAGTCAAAGTTCGCCTGAAACACCGTCAGAACGGTCAGCAAGGTCAAGACGACAAAGACACCGAACAACAACGGCAGTGGCAATGGGTGCGCGAAATCGTAACCTTCGCGAGAGCCTTCGTGTGCTGACATGGTGAGTATTAAACGGTTCAGAAAGGGAGTTGGCTTGGTGAAACGATCGACGGTCGGTGGCAGGCTGCCTTACCGGATCAGGTACATCAGCGGGAACAGGTAGATCCAAATCAAGTCGACCAAGTGCCAGTACAGACCGACGTAGTCGACGGGACCAAAGTAGTTCTTGTTGAAATCTTGTCGCAAGGCACGGACGAGCAACCAGATCAGCACGCCGATACCGGCGAGGATGTGAATCGCGTGAACGCCGGTCATGCAGTAATAGATACTGAAGAACACGCCCGCGCGGCTTTTACGCATCACGTTTTCTTCTGCCGCGGCGACGGTGGCCGAAACGTCATCGTAGACGTGATAGGTGATCGCACCGTTTGCCATGTCGTTTTGGGCCTGACGGGCAGCAAGTTCGCCTTGCAAACCGGTGTTGGTCGTGTCGGCAGCGAGACGTTTGATGACGTCCAGTTCGTTGTCACTGCTGACCATGGTTCCGGGAGCGACGAGACCTGCAATGGCTTCCGTAGGTGCAGCTTCGGCGGTCTCTTCCGTTGCCGCTTCTTGCTCATGCGATTCGGCAGCGTGTTCGCCTTCGCCCGCATGTTCTCCTTCAGCGTGCGAGTCGTGCTCACCGCCTTCGACGTGAGCAGCGTGTTCGGTTCCATGGGATTCGCTACCGCCAGATTCCAGGATTGTTCCCAGTCCGACACCGACGAAGAAGCACAGGAAAACGACCAAGATTGGCTTGGCACATTCGAATTGGAATTTGGCTCCACGCAGGAAGCTGACAACCAACCAGATAAAGATCCCGACTGTGGCCACTGCGAACGGGGCGCAGATGTAAGCCAAGTAGTTCGGCCCACCGACAGGGTGTGGGTTGCTTGGGTCGTAGGTAAACAGACCGGCAGGCAGCAGGCCCATCGTCCATTTGTGCGAGTATTCGATCGCCTTGACGCCCAAGAAGATCATCGCACAGCAAAGTGTTGATGCGATCAGGGCGGCGGTCTTTTTGTGTTGTTCGAGCTGCGACGCACGAACGGCCCAAGCCATCGTGAAGGAGCTGAACAGCAGAACGCCGGTGTTGATCGCACCAAGTTTGGTGTTCAAAAACTGGCTGCAGCCTTCGAAGACGTCAGGACGCCAAGATCGGTAAATGGCGTAGGCACAGAACATCCCGCTGAAGAACAGGACTTCGGTTACCAGGAAAATCCACATCCCGAGCTTACCACTATCGAACTGTTGTTCGGGGGTGTCGAAGTGGTGAGCGAGGTACGACGGATGGTCGTGGTCGTGACCGTGTGAATCGGCTGAATGGTCGGCCGTGGCAGAGTGCCCGGCATCAGTGGTAGCCATCAGTGGAGTCAACCGTGCGGGGGAAATGGATGTTTAAAAGTGCAAAGTGGATCGGAATCGCCTCCGAGGCGTCGTCCCGATGCGAGGACCGAAGGTTGACCGTGGTCGGCTTCGATCGTCGCGGTATCTATGCGATTGCTATTTCAATAGCGGGGAACTATTCCCCGGCGTGTGCTGGGCTTTCGGCGGGTTTTTCGCTGGGGACGGTTTCGCGTTTCGGCTCAATTTTCACGTAGCGTTCTGAAGCCGCGTCCCATTGGATGTCACCGAATTCGTAGGGGTCACCTACTACTGGTGGGCGTTCAAAGTTGTAGAACGGCGGTGGCGAGGTGCAGGCCCATTCCAAGGTTGCGGCACCCCAAGGGTTCGCAGGGGCTTTCTTGCCTTTGACCAGCGAAACCAGCAGGACGACCAATGCGACCAACAATCCGATGCCGAGCAGCAAAGCACCCCAGGTGCTCATCGCGTGCAAGCCGGCGAACTCAGGGTCGTAGGTCGCGTAACGGCGAGGCATCCCGCGGCTACCGAGGACGAACTGTGGCAAGAAGGTGAGGTTGAAACCGAGGAACACGATCACTGCGGAAATCTGTCCGCCAAGTTCGTTGTACATGCGGCCGAACATTTTTGGCCACCAGTGGAAGACAGCACCCAGGAAGGCAACCAGTGTTCCGCCGACCATCACGTAGTGGAAGTGGGCGACAACAAAGTAAGTGTCGTGCAGGTGCATGTCGGTTGCGAGCGTACCGAGGTGAAGTCCGGTCAGACCGCCAATTGTGAACAGGAAGATGAACGCGATGGCGTAGCACATCGGCGTGGTCATCGTGATCGCACCCTTGTACATCGTGGCCAACCAGTTGAACACCTTGATGGCCGATGGTACGGAAACGGTGAACGTCAGGGCACTAAAGATGATCGTGGTCATCGAGCCCATGCCCGCGGTGAACATGTGGTGTCCCCAGACCAAGAAGCCCAACAAGGCAATCGCGATCGAGGAGTACGCGATGAAGCGGTAACCGAAGATTCGTTTGTGCGAGTGAACACTGATCAGTTCGCTGATCACGCCGAAGGCGGGCAGAATCATGATGTATACAGCGGGGTGGCTGTAGAACCAGAAAAAGTGTTGGTAGGTGACAGGGTCACCGTTGTATTCGGGGTCAAAGATCCCGATGTGCATGGTGCGTTCAGCGATCAGCAACAGCAGCGTGATGCCCAAGACGGGCGTCGCCAAAACCTGGATGATGCTGGTCGAGTAGGTTGCCCACAAGAACAGTGGCATGCGGAACCAAGTCATCCCTGGCGGACGCATCGTGTTGATGGTCACGATGAAGTTCAGACCGGTGAAGATCGAGCTGAAACCCAGGATGAACGCACCCGAGGTAGCCAAGATCACCGAGGTGTCAGTTGTCGTGCTGTAAGGCGTATAGAACGTCCAGCCGGTATCGAGACCGCTGGCGAGCAACGCCATCACGAAGAACACGGCTCCGGCGACCCACAGAAAGAAACTGCTGAGGTTCAGTCGTGGGAAGGCGACGTCTTTGGCACCCAGCATTACGGGCACCAGGAAGTTACCGAGTGCGGCCGGAATACTGGGGATGATAAACAGGAACACCATGATCGCCCCGTGAAGGGTGAAGACCTGGTTGTAAATGTCGTTGGGGGCCTTGTCAGGGGCGAGCCACTTGAAGAATTCGTTGTTGAACAACCATCCGTCTGGCGCGAACAGGTGCAAACGAATCCCCAGTGCCAGCAGACCGGCAATAAGGAACGCCAGCGAGACGCCGACCAAGTACATCACGCCGATTCGCTTGTGATCCAGAGTGAAGACCCAGGTCAATAAGCCGCGCGAGTTGGTCAGGTAGTTTTCTTCAGGAGTCGGGTAGCCTGGATCTTTGACTTCGTATCCGGCTGGGACTGATCCAACAGACATTATTTACCTCGAACGATTGGCTCTTCCGGTCGTCGTTGCTCGTTGAGCAAGTCGGCAGTTCAGAAGAGTTTAGCGTGAATTCGGTGTTCTTTTAAATTGTTTCGGGGAATCGTAATCGCTCGCCACGTCTGCGGCGGCGTCGCAGGCTTACTCGGCCGCCGCTTCGGCGGGTTGTCCTTCACCTTCGGCGGCGGTCGTTTCGCCACCGCTTGCTCCGGCTTCGCCGAGGCTCTTGATGTATTCGATCAAGCTATAAATGTCGTCGTCAGTCAGCTGGCCTTTGTAGCTCGGCATGACAGGTTGGAATCCGGCAGCGATCTTGGCTTTCGGGTTCAGGATCGACTCACGCAGGTAGTTCTCGTCCGCGGTGACTGATTCGCCGCTTGCCAGCGGACGCGATTTACCGGCGAGGTCTTTCCAGCTTGGGCCGACCAGTTTGGTTCCGTCGATCGAGTGGCAGCTTTTGCATCCGCGGCGTTGATACAGTTTTTCGCCGTAGCTGGCGGGTGACTCGGTCGATGGGCGGCTGCTGTATTTTTTGATCCAAGCTTCGAGGTCTTCACGGGTTTCGTGAACGACAACGACGGTTTGCATTTGCGAGTGATTCGTTCCGCAGTACTCTGCACAGTAGAGGTCGTAGAACGAATAGCCATCGGGGGTGAACTGACGTGCGTCATAGTCCCAGCTGGCGTTCGTTTCGGCGTCTTTGGCGGCCAGTTGTTCCAGCTCTTCGTCGGTCGCGATCTTTTCGCTCGGCTCGGTCGCTTTGAACCACATGTAGTTGAAACGGCCAGGGACGATGTCCTTTTTGACGCGGAACGCAGGGATGTACAGGCTGTGGATGACGTCTTTGCTTGTCATCGTCAGCTTGGTTGGCTCACCGGCGACCACGTGCAATTCGGGGTGAATGACGAACTTGCCGTAGTTGATGCCCCAGCCCCATTTGTAAGCGTCGACACCAAGGTCATAAGCGCCTTCTGGGATGGTGCGGTGATTCAGGAAGCCCTGTGCACCGAAGTAGAACATCACGATCAGCAAGAATGATGGGCCGATCGACCAAACCAATTCGATGGTGGTGTTGTGATCCGTTTGGCTTTCCGCTTGTTGGCCTTTCGCTTTCTTGTATTTCAGTGCGAAACCGAACAACGCGATCACGATCGCGATGAAGAAGATCAGCGCGACGATGGTGATGAAGTGAAAGATCCAGTCGGAATCCGACGAGAACGTCGATGCCGACTTTGGGAAAAGCGACAGCTTGCTTTCAGTTTGGTCGGCAAGCAACGTGATCGCAGCGGGAATCATGTTCAACATTTCGAAAGGTGAGTTTGATTTATTGTTCGTTCGAATGGGTTTCGACAGCGGACGGGTTGTCTGAACTGTCGACCGGCGAGCCAGTCGCATGGGGACTTTGGTCCGCCGAACCGGGACCGCCTTTGCGACCGACCCAGTAGGGAACCAGTGCGGCCAACATCACCCCGATGAAGCCAAGCCCACACAGACGCATGAGTCGCCAAGCGTGCGGTGTGTAGGAATTGGAGTCGGGGTCATAGCTGTAGCACCACATGATGAATTGGTCGACGGCGTTTCCGACCGTTCCTTCGCCCGCTTCGACCAAAGCGAGTTTCAGTTGATCAGCCGGAAAGTCCAGCGAAAGCGAATAGCGTGTGATCACGCCTTTGGGCGAGATAAACGCCAGCATCGCTGGGTGGTTGTATTGTTGAATGGCTTCGTCGTAGCGGTATCGAAACCCAACGGTGTCAGCCAACTTGTCGATCACCGGCTGTTTGGCGGTGGTGAAGGTCCAACCGCGGTTTGCGAGCGGCTGATTGACAACATCGTCGACGTATTTTGCTTTGGTTTCCGCGGCCCGTTTCGTCGTCTCTTTGGGATCGATGCTGACGGTCAGGATTCGGAAGTCTTCGCCCAGTTTCAGGTCCAACTGATTCAGCGACGCGGTCAGCTGGTTCAGTTGGATACTGCACAGCATTGGGCAATTGCTGTAGTTCATCGTGAAAATGGTTGGGACGGTTCCGTCGATGACGTCCGCCACTTTGATTTCATTGCCGTTGGAATCCGTCAACGATAAATCCAGGGGCAGCGAGTCGCCCAAGTTTTGATCGACGGTGATTCCCTCGGCTTCGCGAGGCAACCCGGTGTTCAGCGTGACGGCGTCGTTGTCGGTGAACGCGCCTTGTGCGAACGCACTGGATTCACCGCAGAGCACGTGTCCGGCGCACACGACGAGCGTGATCGCCAAGTAGGCGATGGTCGTGATACCGGTCGCTTGCATCCGCGTGAATGCAGTTTCCGGCGAGCTAGGTTGCGTCGCTTTCGTTGTCATCAGCGTGGTTGTCGGAGTGCGCCTCTTCGATGACCGCTTGCATCGCTTTCTCGATCGGCATGATTGCGTTGCCCGTCGCGGGGTCGGCGCCGTAGCGAGAGATGCTTTCGGTTTGGTCGGTCAACACTTGGTTTTGTCGGCTGTAGCTGCTGTCAGCTTGGAGCTGAGTTTGGTGCGCGTCTACCAGGAGGTAGTACACGTACTGAACCGCCAAGATGGTGACGATCGTCACAAGAACCGAACCGATTCCGATCACGAAAATCTGGCGTGTATCTAGGTCGTCGTATTTAGCCATGGCTTTATTTGTCTGATTCTATCGGTCTTGGGCCGAAATGCGGAGGCGGAAAACCCGTTGATGCGACGCGGTGTCCCGCCCCCTCCTGTGTACTAATGCCGTCCTAAAGGTTTTCGAAAACGATCGATTCACGGAGGCGTGGGTCGCGAACAGCGATCACACGGTTGCCGCTGGCAACACGGAGACCGAGGCCAACGAACAGGGCGGTCATGCCAACGATCGAAAGGATGCTGGCAATCAGGCCAAGTGCTCCACCCAGGTTGGGAATGTTTTCGTGAACAAGATGCCGGGCTTCGGGCATCACGATCCAGTAAATGTCAATTGCGTGCATGACCAGGATGTAACACGCCCACATCGCCATCAGGCCGGGGCGGCGTCGGATGTGACGGCTCATCGTGCCAAGGAAAGGCACCAACCAGTGCAGCAAAATCAGGGCGATCGAAAGACCGCCGAAAACACCCCGCTGACGGGCGAAAAACCATTCCGTTTCTTCTGGCATGTTTCCGTACCAGATCAGCAGGTATTGGCTGAATCCGATGTAGGTCCAGAAAACGATGAAACCGAAGATGTATTTGCCAAGGTCGTGGTAATGCTCGACCGTGATTTCGTCTTTCATCGCGCCGTGACGTTGCAGCACGTACGACACGACGGTGATCAAGCAGTGTGCACTCAGGATCGCGCCGGCAAAGATGTAGACGCCGAACATGGTCGAGAACCACATCGGTGCCAGGCTCATGCCCCAGTCGAACGCCGCGAACGAGGTCGTCAACGCGAACAGCATCACAGCGGGGCCAGCCCAGTACTGCATGCGATCAGTCGCGGCGCGTTCGCCGGTTTCATCCTGAGTGGTGCTGCCACGCCAGTAATACACGGCGAGTCCGCCCCAGATCAGGAAGTACAGAACCGACCGTGCGATGAAGAACGGTGCGTTCAAGAAGCTGGTTTTGGTGGCCCACATTTTTGCGTCTAGCCCGTGTGCGCTAGCAAAATTCGGGTCGGTCCAGACGAACAGTCGACCTTCGAAGAATAGCGAGAACAGGATTGGCAAAAACAGGATCGCGAGCGGCAAGATCAAGATCATGAAGCATTCGGCGATGCGACGAACCACCACGCTCCATCCCGCACGCACGAGGTGCTGGATCAGGACGAAGAACAGCGAACCGAGTGCCAGAGTCAGCACATACATGTACGCCGTCAGGTAGGTTGAAAAACCGAATCGTGGCATCGATTCGCTTTCGGCGGCGAATGCCATGCCGACGCCAACGATAAGTGCCACCAAGCCGCCACCGAGCAGCGGCAATTGCAAACTGGCCAACGACGATGGCAGGCTGAACGTCGGATCGTCCGCTGGCTTAAACTTCGGTGCGGCGTGTTCGGACATGTTTGAACTGAAGTTGACTGTACAGAAGCGTGGTTGTTTCTAAGGCGAATGCCACCGGCAATCGCGGTTTAATAATCTCGCGTCGTTGGGACGCGAAGCTGACATCAATTACTTTTGCTCGCGAGCGGCGGCTGCCTTGGCGGCTTCGTCGGCTTGTCGTTGCAGCTCTTTTTGGGCGGCGTCGACAGCACTTTTGACTTCTTCTTTGCGACCTTCTGGAATCAGGTCCATCGTCGCATTTTGGCTTTTCTGCAAGGCGCGAACATAGGCGACGATAGCCCAGCGGTCTTCGACCTTGATCTGTCCGGCGTAGCCCGGCATTTTGCGAATCCCGTTGCTGATCGTCGAGAACAGCTTTCCATCGGGGTATTTGTCGCTGTACAGCGTGTCTTGGTGCATGTTGGACGGTGGCACCCAGGTGTCGAAACCTTTTTCCTGAGCACGTTGATTGACTAGGCCGTTGCCTTTGCCGTCCATGCCGTGGCAGACACTGCAGTAGATGCCGAATTGTTGTTGGCCGCGGGCCATCAACTCGCTGTCGACGGTCATCGGGTTTTCGGTGACCCAAGGTGTGGTGTCCATCACGCTTGGTGTTTCTTTGTCGTCCTCGGCTTTGGCGACATCGGTGACTTCGTCGGCTATCGCGGCTTGGTCATCTTGCATGAACGCGGCGACCAAGCGTTGAGCTTGAGGGGCGTTCATCGCTTGCAGCGAATCGACATCGATACCGGTCATCACGTCGAGTGAACCGATCAGTTGGCCACGGGCGACGGTACCGGGAACGTCGGGACGCATCGCACGGTTGTCGGCAAACAAGCTAGTGACTTGCTGCGCGTCTTTTGCCGGCGAAAAGTCCATGTCCATGAAGATGTGGAAACGCGGCTGGCTGCTGTTGGTGACACGCATCAACAGGACGCACAACAACGGGATGACCGACGCGGCAACGGCAACACCCCAGATGACGAAGATCGGCCGCGGGATCTCTTTGGGGGTGTTGTCTTCGAGCACTTCGCTGACGTAGTCGCTGCCGGTATCGGTCAGCAGCGATCGAACGCCTGCGGCATCGTAACGCTCGTCTTTGGCATCGATATACAGGAAGAACCGGTCATCGGTGGCGCGGTCGAATCGCGGGTCGGTGAACATCGGATTGCTGAAACGCGGCAGGCCGTTGAGGGCCCACATGCCGAAGAACGCACCGAAGGATGCCAACAGAATCGTTAGCTCGAACGCGACCGGGATGAATGCTGGTAGCGAGATGAACGGTTTGCCGGAGATGATGTACTTGTAATCAACACCGTTCATCCAAATTTCCATGGTCAGCGCGATACACGTGCCGGTCAGGCCTGCAAAGAAGCAGATCCATGGAAGGATTGTCGGTTTGATTCCGAGCGCCTTGTCGATCCCGTGAACCGGGAACGGCGTGTAGGCGTCAGTTTTTGTATAGCCGGCATCACGGATGCGACGGCAAGCGCTCAACAACGTGTCGACCGTTGTGAACTCGGCCATCATCCCGTGAACGATTTTTTCAGAATTGGTATCCGACATGTTTTCCTGATCCATCGAAACAGATCACAAGTGCTTGAATAAATGTTTCGTAACTTGGCGCCAAAAGCTCTGACTCTGTGAATCGTCGCCTTTCTTAATGTTCTGCTTCACCGTGCTCGGCTGCGGCATGTGCCATGTGATGTTGCTTGGCCAAGCTCGATTTGACTTCGGCCATGTTGATCACCGGCAGGGTACGGCAGAACAGCAGGAACAAGGTAAAGAACAGTCCGAACGAACCGATCAGCATTCCCCAATCGACCCAGGTCGGTGAAAAGTACGCCCAGGCACTGGGCAGGTAGTCGCGTGACAAACTGGTGATCGTGATCACGAAGCGTTCGAACCACATCCCGATGTTCACGAAGATGCAGACCACGACGATGATCCAAGGTGTGGTGCGGCATTTCTTGAACCAGAACAGCTGTGGGCTGATCACGTTGCAGGAAACCATGGTCCAGTAAGCCCACCAATAAGGCCCGAAGGCACGGTTGATGAACGCGAATTGCTCAGCGGGCACCTGTCCGTACCAGGCGATGAAGAATTCTGTTCCGTAGGCGAGACCGACCAGTGAGCCGGTTGCCAGGATGATCTTGCACATGTTTTCCAAGTGCCGGATCGTGATCAGTTTTTCCAGGTTCAGCATCGAGCGAGCCGGGATCATCAGCGTGAGCACCATCGCGAAACCGCTGAAGATCGCACCCGCGACGAAGTACGGTGGGAAGATCGTTGTGTGCCAACCGGGAACTTGCGAAACCGCGAAGTCAAACGAAACGATCGTGTGTACCGAGAGAACCAGCGGGGCAGCCAAGGCGGCCAGAATCGCGTAGGCCTTTTCGTATCGCATCCAGTGACGCGACGATCCGCTCCATCCCAGGCACAGCAGGCCGTAGATCATGCGGCGATATTTGTTTTTGCTGCGGTCACGGAAGGTCGCCAAATCGGGAACCATCCCCATGTACCAGAACAACAGCGACACGGTGCCGTAGGTTGAAACCGCGAAAACGTCCCACAGCAGCGGGCTGCGGAATTGTGGCCACATCCAGAGGTTCAAGCTGGGGTACGGTGCGAGCCAAAACGCCAGCCAGGCGCGGCCGACGTGGATACCTGGAAAGGTACCTGCACAGGCAACGGCGAAGATCGTCATCGCTTCGGCGGCGCGGTTGATACTGGTTCGCCATTCTTGGCGGAACAGGTAAAGGATCGCACTAATCAGCGTTCCCGCGTGGCCAATACCGACCCAGAAAACGAAGTTTACAATCGGCCAGCCCCAGAAAATCGGAGCACGGTTACCCCAGACGCCGACACCGGTGTAGATCAAGTAAACGATCAGCAAGCCCAGCATCTGCAGCAGTGCAAACGCGACCAGGAACCCGCCAACCCAACCGGCACTTGGCTTACGCTCGGCAACTTGGCAGACCGATTCGGTGATGTCGTGATAATTCGTATTACCGAGAACGAGTGGGGCGCGTTCGCCGGGTCGTTCGACGGTGTTATCCAGTCCGTTTGGAATGGCCAGTGACATGAAACGTTCTTATTGGTTGAAGAGGTCTTCGTCTGGATTGTGCGGGGCGCGACGGGCCGACAAACTTAGTCGTTGCCCGTGGCTGCAAGTGTCAATTATTCGGCGTGTTGCTCTTCGCCGTGGTGTTCATCGCTGTGTGCGGAGTCATTGTGTGCGGCTTCGCCGTGTGCATCCGCAGCATGTTCGTCGTGCCCATCGCCTTCACCGTGACCGCCGTGCCCGTGGTGGGCTTCGATGGTGGCCAAGTCTTCGATCTGTTGGGTGGTTTTCAAGCGTGGGTGAGGGTTGCGAACGCGAGCGAGGTACATCGTGCGTGGCTTGATGTTGAGTTGCTCGAGCATGCCGTACGCACGGGTATCGGCGTGCTTTTTGGCGACGACCGATTCTTCGTCACTGATGTTTCCGAAGTCGATCGCGTTGGTGCTGCAGGCGGCCTGGCAAGCGGTGATGACGTCGCCGTCTTCGATCTTGCGGCCTTCTTTGCGAGCGTGGATTTTCGCCTTTTCGACGCGTTGGACGCAGTAGGTGCACTTTTCCATGACACCGCGGCCACGCACGGTGACCTCGGGGTTGAGGACCAGTGCTTGAAGCTTGCGGTTGGCTTTTTCGATAGCACTCGGAAAGGCTTCGACGCCGTAGCCAACGCCGACTTCGGCGTTGTAATTGAAGTAATTAAAGCGACGGACCTTCACCGGGCAGTTGTTCGCACAGTAACGCGTTCCGATACACCGGTTGTAAGCCATCGCGTTGATGCCTTCGTTGGTGTGGACGGTCGCGGCGACCGGGCAAACCTGTTCGCAAGGTGCGGTTTCGCAGTGGATACAAGCCATCGGCTGGTGGACGACTTGAGCGTCGTCGGCGTCGCCTTGGAAGTACGTGTCGATACGCAACCAGTGCATTTCACGGCTGTTGCGAACTTGTTCCGCACCGACGATCGGCACGTTGTTTTCGCTTTGGCAAGCGACCACACAGGCGTTGCAGCCGAGGCACTTCGACAAGTCGATTGCCATACCCCACTGCGGTGCAAAGTCGAATGCGGGGTCTTTTTCGATCTCTTGGATCGGCTCGTATTGAAGCGATCCGTATTCGCCGACTTTGGGAACGTGAGGAGCTTTCGGTTGTTCGTTCGCGAAAGTCGGAACCTTGTTCAACAGTTCGACGGTGCCTTCACGGACCAAGTTGTAGCTACGGCGTTCGGTTTCTTCGCGTCCAAGTTCATCGATGGCCCAGTGGTTCTGGGTGGTCGCGAATTCGTACTCGCTGTAGTTCGGTCGGGCTTCGACCGAGTAGGCAATCGACATCGAATCCGTGGTGCGGATCGGCGAAACATCGATACCAACGGCGTCGACGCTGTAGTCGGTCATACCGCCGACCATGCCGGCGCGGGTTCGTCCGTATCCGATCGAGACCGTCACGACGCCGGGAGCGATACCGGGAACTTCGTAAACGGGCAGTTCAATCTTCGATTCGCCGCGACGCAGCGTGATGTAGTAACCGTGCTTGATTCCCAGCTTCGCGGCAGTCGCGGGGCCGATCAAAGCTCCGTTGCCCCAAGTCAGCTTGGTGATCGGTTGTGGCAATTCTTGCAACCAACCGTTGTTGGCAAAGCGGCCGTCGTAAAGACCGTCGGGCACGGTGAAGACGACTTCGAAGTTGTTCTCGTCGATGTCCTTCGCCGCGACGACTTCAGGCGTTTCGCTGGGCAGTTCTTTGGCGGTTCCGCTGACGTCGCTGATCGCGGCAGGGCCTTTCAGGGCGTCCGAGAATCCGTCGTGCAGCAATTGTCGCCATTCGCGTTCTTTCAGCGACTTGCCAGCGATTTCGTCAGCGGTCTTGCGGACGATCAGCATCGGGTCGGTGACTTCGCTTTCAATCAAGAACGCGATGACTTCGGCAAGCGTGCGTCCGCCCATCAATGGCAGGATTTGTGGCTGACCGATGCCGTAATAGCCTTGCCCGTTGACGCAGTCGCTCCACGATTCGAGTGGATGCGACATTGGCAACGACCAGTTGCACAAGACGGCGGTCTCGTCGTCGTACTCGCCCAGGTAAACCGTTTGTTTAACCTTGCCAATCGCCGCGGCGACATCAACATCGCCAGGAGCGGTGACCAGCGGGTTGTTGCCGGCGATCATCAATGTTTCGATGTCACCAGCGTTGATTGCGTCAACCAATTCGGCGAGCGACTTGGTTTGCAGGTCGCGGTCGGCACACGGTGTGAACGTTTGGATGGTGCCGAGCGATCCGAGCTTTTTGTTCAGTTCGATTCCGGCGGCAACAGCGTCAGCGCCAAGTCCGGTACCGACGATCACAACCGCTTGTTCACCAGCGGCATGGATGTCGTGAACAAGGCAATCGAGGAATCGTTCTTGGCGTTCGGTCGCGGTGATGTCTTCGTGGTTAAACGGAAGTTCATCATGCGAATGATCGTCGTGGCTTTCACCGGCTTTCAATCGGTCGACGCCCCGGCCAACTTCGGCCAGGAACGCAGGCATTTGACTTGGACGGACGGCCAGGCGTGTGTCAGCCATGGTTCCGGTCACGCTGTAACCAGCTTCGGCGACGTACAACCGGCTCATTTCGCCGGTGGTGGGATCGCGTTTCTCGGCGAAGGTGCGTGACGCGAGAAGCGATCCGGGATCGTTGCCCAGTGGGTCAGCACCGAGTACGAAGATGACTTTGGCCTTGCTGAGGTCCAGTGACTGTTCGCAAGCGGTTCCCAGCATTTGCTGAGTCGCTTGACGCATCACGCCACCATCGATGGTGTTGTAGGATGCGATCGTCGCTTGAGGCAGTTTCGCTTGCAACTCGGCGAGCATGCGGACCGTTGTCGGCGATTCGGTCGGCGAAGTCAGCAGCGCGAAGCCCTTGCCTTCGTTGTTGCTGGCGGCTTTCTTGATCGCCGCACGGCCGACGGTGAAGAAGTCTTCCCAGGTCGTCTCTTGCTTACGAGCATCGCCGATTCGCTTCAGCACAGGGCCGTCATCGCCGCGAGAACGGTCCGGGTCGTAAAGACCAAGGATCGATGCCTGAACGTAGGTGTTCGTTCCGGCGGACGAAGGGTGCGTGGTGTTCGGCTCGACGTGCTGTGGGCGGCCGTCGAAGCAGCGGACGATCAGGTTGTGAACCGTTCCGGCGAGCTCGAAGTTGGTCGCACGCTCGTAGAATTCACCCGGAACACGGCCTTCGGGGCGAATCACGAAGGGGGCAATAACCTCTTCGGGATAGCGGCAACCGGCTACGCCGGCCATCGCTAGCGAGGCGCCCATCAATTGCATCCAGCGTCGTCTGGAAACGCCTTCGGGAAATTCCGAAGCGGCAACGGGGAATTCGCGGTGTAAAAACTTTTCCTTGAACTCCGAACTGCCATTTAACTCCGAAAGACTACGCCAGTAGTTAGGAGCTTGGCTGTTCTTGCTGGATTGCTTTTGCGTCATCTTGGTTTGAATCGATCAGTTGCTGGCGCGGCGAATTCGGCTTGCCTGCCGGGACTGGATTGGATTGTGGGAACCGTAGATCGCCCCTGTTGCGATAGCTACGCCGTCGCGTGGTGCTATCGCGGTGAAGCGATGTTGTTGTGGGGATGTTTGGTAAACGGGGTGCCCGGCAAAGCGGGGCGGATCCGTTTAGCGGTGGCAAACCGCACAGTGTCGTTGGGGATTGATGCTTTCTTCTTCACGAACCTTCAACGCGAACTCTTCTTGATTCGCGACGTCGTAATGTTCTTTCCAGAAGTCATCCGAAGGTTCCCAATCAAGCTTGGTGACAAACTCTTTCGGACGAAGGTGTTCGTTTGGATTTTGGTGACAACCGATACACCACGCCATCGACAGCTCTTCGTGCTGGTAGACCTTTTCCATCTGGTCGATTCGACCGTGGCAGGAAACGCAGCTGACGCCGGAGTTCACGTGGGCGGAGTGGTTGAAGTAAACGAACTCGGGGAGGTTGTGGATGCGAATCCACTGCATGCTCTTACCCGATTTCCAGCTTTCGTGGATTGGCTTGAGATTCAAGCTGTCCGCTTGAACCGCTGCCAACGACGTTTGGCCGGCTTCGTTTTTGGGGCTGTGGCAGTTGATGCAGGTCGCCGTAGGAGGGACAGCTGCATGTGAGGCATCAAACACGGTGTTGTGGCAATACCGACAGTCCAGCTTTAACTGCCCCGCGTGAATCGCGTGGCTGAACGGCACCGGCTGTGTTGGCTGATAGCCAATATTCAGTGTCACGGGGTCCGTTAACAGGCCCCCCATGGCAGCTGCAAACAGCCCGCCGCCGCCAATGGCAGCACCGAGGACTAGAAGGAAGGGATTGGTCCACCGCGGAAATAGAAAACGTTCCATGATCATCGACCGGCAGTAATGCCGGACGCTTTACGCGCAGAAAAGTTCGACGGGTACTTTCGAGGATGCGAAGTATCGGGTGAGCGCGGGCGAATTGACAAGGGCATCGTTGGTGCGAGCGACATTGTGTCGCTAACTTTCCATCTCAAGTCGTGTGGCTCATCGTCGCACCGTGGATCTGTTGTAGCAAATCCTGCGAGTTTGACGGTTGTGATCCGCATCGGTTTGACTTGATCGGACGAATCGGTTGCTTTCATTCAGTCGATTCTGGGAACCACCAGCTTCCGTCTTCGCTGACCGGAGTCGCTTCACAGCGCATCGAGTCATATGCAGAGGCTAGCTCGCGAATAGCCCAGTCAATATCACTGCACTCCAATCGGTATTCCGGCCATTGCCATCCGCCCGGCCACATCAGGTGTGGAGCGGGCCAGCGGAGGTTTTCCTCCACTCGGTGGAGTCGTACCAGCAAGCGTGGCATCGAAGCGGCCGCCCCTTTTGCTGTCGACCGACTGCTGAATTGGTGGGGCGCACCGGGAAGTCCGTCGGTCACCCACGCCGTTTCAGTCGCGTGTCGCTCGATTGCGACGTGTCGGTGAAGTCTTGCTGGCGTAGATACCGGATGCCGTGTTCTGTTTCGAGTCGTTGGCAGATCAGTTCTCGCAATGACTGTGATCCAGTGACGAGCGCGAGACGGGGCTTCTTCAAGCAGGTGGTCATGGAGCTCGCGCATCGTCCAGCCGAACCTCGGGTCGCGGAAGTGTGGCACGACGTCGCAGGCCGGCTGCAGCACAAACCGCCGGGCGGTGTATCGCGGGTGTGGGACGACGAGTCCGCTCGCGCCACCGACCAGTCGTCCATGCAGAACAACATCGAGATCAATCGAGCGTGCGTCCCAGCGTCGGCGGCGCTGACGGCCAAGGCGATCTTCGAGTTGTTGCAGGCGGTGGAGGATCTCTCGAGCCGGTGCGGTCGTTTCAAACGCGCCGACGGCATTGAGGAATGGCTCTTGCCCGCCGGGGCCGCCGATCGGAGGCGTTTCGAAAAGCCGGCTCGTTTCCAGAGGCTTCTCGTTACTGATCACGTCCCACCGCGAAATTTCCTCTGCCGCAACCGCGATCAGGTCGAAGCGGTCACCCAGGTTGCTGCCAAAGCTGATCAGGCACTGCGAGACCTGCTTGTGGCTCGGCGGAGAGACGCCCGGAAGCGGCCGGGCCAAGTAGGGCGGGTTGGGCGATGTCATGCGGTCATCCTACACCGCCAGCTGTCTCTGGTTCTACCACCGAAGCCAAGTCCCCGCCGCAGTCTCGTCCGGCAGTAGTAGGGAACCAGTTGGCGATTCGCGTAGGGGTATCGCCATAAGGCCACTCACGATTTCCACGGTCTTTTGGCCGCAGGTCACAATCGCCGAAAGCTCCCATCTCTCGCTCGCAATTACAGCGCGCCCATCGTCGGTCGGATCTTCGAGGATCACCCTGTCGTGTGTCCCGGCGATGATCCAAATCTTTTGGCCGAAGGTCACACTCACCGTAGCCTACGGCAACGCCGTAGGTTCCCGAACGCCAGCAATTAGCATTGGCCGAAGGTCAATTTCACCCGGAGTCGCCCCGCAGCATCTCAGTACCAGCGATAATGCTCGCCGCCCCCGTCGCTCCAGATCCAGCATGCCGCTGCGTGGGAACGTACTTAGTGTCGGCTCGCCAACCCGATCCCTGGCTCCCATCTCCCGCTCGCATCGACAACGCGTGCATTGTCGGTCGGGTCTGCGAATCTCACCCGAACGTGATCCCAGCGATGTCCCAGATCTTTTGGCCGAAGGTCATCCTCACCGTAGCCTGCGGCAGCGCCGTAGGTTCTCTCGCATCGGCAACGCATTCATTGTCATTCGGATCTGCGAAGCTTGCCCAGGCGCGTGTCCCGGTGATGTCTCGAGTCTTTTGGCCGAAGGTCACGCTTACCGTAGCCTGCGGCAACGCCGTAGGTTCCCGAGCGCCAGCAACCAATATTGGCCGAAGGTCAATTTCACCTGGGACCTCTTTCTGGTTTCCATGCGGCCAGAAGCAAAGCACTTTCATCGTTCTCTAGTCAGTTGGCGTCCCCGCCGTAAACCGCTGTTGCTGTCGCCGAAGCAAAACTCACGGTAGGCCGTCGAGGGTATGGCTGCGTCGGTACTCTGGCTGGTTGTTGTTTGTCCCGAGCGTTCTAGCAAGCTCACCGTAGCGGGAGGTGTCTCTGTGCGGACCAGTCCATTTAAGAGCGAAAGGGTTCGCTGGTCGTAGTCAAGTATGGACGAGGGGCCTGGGGATTAGTGCACGATAGGTTTAGCCACCAACACAATGGGTGGTCCGTTTTATTCTCGCATCAACTACCAATATTCCGTACAATATCCGCCTGCGAAGTACCAACATTTAGTAGTTACCCGACGAACTATTTTTACCAATATTAACGTTCTTTTTTCGATGTGCGAAATCAAGATCTGTGGATACTGCGAAGTAACTGATCAGAATCGTCGCGTCATCGACGACGAGCAAACGCTGAGGTGCTTTAACAAACTGGAGTATTGCGATGAGCGTCCGATCGACAACCTCTTCGACGGCGATCCCGAGGAACTGGCTCTGATTCAGAAATTGATCTCAGGCGGAACACTCGTTCTTGAATACCTCGATTCTGAGAATGTGATTCTTGCGACGACCGGATACACTGCGAAGGAAGAGTTGTCGGATTCAGAAATTCAAAAGCTGATCAGCTTTACATCCGGGCACTGGGTTGACGGGTTTGGATCGCGATTCTGCGAAGACTTTCTCCAAGACCAGGGCTACCGACTGGAGCTCAATTGCGATGCTAGGTTTCAGGACGCCTTCGCAAGTGTTACGACAAATGAAACGACGCGGTTCTTTCGCGTTCAATTTTAATCTTGGGGCGGGTAGCAATGCCGTGCACGCGAAGGTCGGGAGTCGTGTCAATTGAAGTGGTCGGTCCACCGCCCGACCTCGGTGACGGCTACCGTTCACGCTGGTAGTTGTGACCGCAATGACCGACGCCTTTCTTCAAAACTGCTGATTGTTGCGCTCGAATCTCGCCCATCCGATTTCACGGAACCTCAGTTTCCTATTGATCGCTCTTGATGTCGCGGTTTGATCGGTGCGCGGTCGACTCGGCCAATGAATACAAGCCGACGCCTGGCAGCCGATAGCGACTACGAGCACCGCATTGCTGAGCACGATTGAAGGCAATCCGACGCCTGACGTTCCGACTGCCAATTCGCTGCTCGTCACCCTTCGCACTGCCGATCGAGTAAACTTGTCGTCAGCGGCGAACTGCAAACTGTCGTCGTGGGGACGCCGCGAACTATTCCTTGCGCGCGAAGGCACGGAGTCCTCGTCAATCGATTTACTACAAACTCGTTCGCCGTGCCTCGGTGAATGACGACGTTCGCGCGGAAGGTTGTGACCGCAATGACCAACGCCCGTGGTCATGTCCATCCCATCTTCGTGTTCTTCGCGAACTTCGTGGTTTAAAAGTTTCGTCGACGGCCTGGATGGTGCGATCGGATGCCGCCCATCGGAGTTCACGGAACCTCCGTTTCCTATTGATCGCTCTTGATGTCACGGTTTGATCGGTGCGCGGTCGACTAGGCCGATGAAGACAATCCAACGCCTGGCAACCGATTGCGAGTACGAGCACCGCGTTGCTGAGCACGAGCACGATTGAAGACAATCCGTCGCCTGACATGCCGACTGCTAATTCGCAACTCGTTACCCTACGCACTGCCGATCGAGTAGACTTGTCGTCAGCGGCGAACTGCAAACCGTTGTCGTGGGGACGCCGCGAACTAATCGTTGCACGCGAAGGCACGGAGTCGCCGTCAATCGATTTACTACAAACTCGTTTGCCGTGCCTCGGTGAACGACGCCGACTACTATGAAGTCCGAGGTTTGCAAGTGGCGGTCGCCACTGTTTTTTGAAAATCTGATTTTACATTGGTGATCGGTGTGTGTTCGCGACAGAGAACTGTGCGGAGTGGTCTCCTTCGAAGTACGCCCGATCCGATTTGGCAAGGATGTTGATTAAACGACTATTCGAGGTGTGAACGCACTTTGACTTCTGGTAGATCCGCATGGCTGCGGACTGCGTTCCCTCATTGATCCGTTACACGGTTCAACGATCGCTTGTGCGAGAGCGTTTTGGCGTGATGGATGAAGCTTGCCTGGAGGCTTCTTTGACGACTAACGTCAGTGAGCAGCAAGCTACCTTCCGGCGGTGCGGCACATTCTTTAGGGCGACGTGTCTGATGATTTTCCGATCTCGTTCTCGAGATCGGTCCTAACGCAAATCACTAGCGTCAACTTTGGTCGGTGCTCACACACTTGGGTAGGTCTTTCCTTGGTTGATCGATCGGGTGGCTTTCGTTGGGGCTCCTTCAAGCTCGCGTGGTGTATTGGTGACGATGGGTTGGAGTGAAAAGTCAGTTGAATAAGAGCGACAAGGTCCGATTCGTTACGCCGATGTCAAACGCATCAGGCGTCTGGTGCTGGTTGTCCTTGCCGCTCGAAGATAGATGCAGCGAGCAGGGCTGATTCGTTACGCCGATGTGCAGGGCATCAGGTACGCGGTACTAGCTTTCCTGCTCGCCGTGGTTTGGGTTGAGTCTGTGTTGTTGATTGCTTTGGCTTGCGATTGGCTGCTTTCGGTTTAGTGGATCGGTTCGCTGTTGTTGACGACGGCTCTCGGTGGTCTTTGTTTGTGCTGGTTTTGGACGTGGGTGACTTGGAGGCTGCCTTTGCCTGGCGCGCCTCTCGTCGCAAGCGTGCCTTCCGTTGGTCGCTGTTTTCCTTGGGCTTCATGCTCTGCAGGGACTCCTTCAGCTTGGCCGGCATCGAGCCATAGGACTCCGTCACTTCAATCATCCGTTTCGGTTCCCAGCCCTTCTCGTCACGTAGCATCGCCCATGCGATCACCGCGATCTTACGTGCCAGTGCGATTGCGGCCTTCTTTTTGCGTGTCTTTTGTTTGCCACAGATTCGCTCATAGATCTCTTTGGCCCAAGGGTTGTAGCGAAGTGCAGCCCACGCGCACTCGACCAGGATCGTGCGAGCGAGAGGATTGCCTCGCTTTGTGATCCGGCCATTGCGATCGGTCTCCCCAGACTGATACTGGCGTGGGACCAGCCCGAAATAGGCGGAGACTTGACGGCCATTTTCAAATCGATGCGGATCGTCGATGCAGGCGACGAGGATCTCGGCGGTCCTTGGGCCGACACCGGGAATCGTGCGTAGACGCTTAATGCGTGCGTCGATCTTGCCGAGTTGTTCAAGTCGTTTGACAATCGAGCTGAGCTGTAGCGACAAGGAATCGAGTATCGTTAGTTCGATATCGAGTTGCCCTTTCCAGAGCTCCGTCGCCGTGCAGTCTTGGATGGGTTTTCGGAATGAGTTGATATGCTCGCGTCCGGTGTGCCACGCTTTGTCGATCTCGATTCCGTGATTGACGAACCAAGCACGGATCGCGCACTTAACTTTGTTGATCCGTCCGTCGAGCGTTTTGCGATACTTTACCAGCGAACGAAATTCACGATGCTGAGGCGAGGGCATGTGAACACCTTTGAGTTCGCCCATTGCCGTCATCCGAGCCAGTTTGAGTGCGTCGTCCTTGTCGGTCTTTCGTTTGACGTTTGCCCATCGCCAGGCCTCTTCGTTGGTCGAGCAGACGAGTGTCTTGAGGCCGTGCAACTGAGCGAGGTCGTTGATCCATCCGGAAGGCCCGCAGGCTTCCATGACGACGACGTCTGCGCCGCAGTCTTCGAAGATACTGGTAATGTGTTCGAGCTTGGTTGGGGTTGTGAGGAACTTTGCCTTTCTGGTTTTCGGGTTGTAAAAGCAGCAAACGGAATTGAATTTACCGAGGTCAATGGCGAGAATGATCATTGCTACTGAGTCCATGGTATTGGTGGGTGGAGCAAATGTGACAGGTAGTTCCAAGCTGCTCAGATCACGGGTCCGAGTCGCCAGTTTAACGACAAATGACTCCCACCCACCAAACCTCGGACTTACATGGATTCTTTCGTTGTGTGAAATGGGGCCATCTGAACTGATGCGATTCATCATCCATTTTGGGCTATCGGTCATCGGCTCTGTATTGATTGCCGGAATAGGTCTCTTTCTACTCGAACCTCAAGGTTGGATTGTTTTCTTACTTCTTGCAGGTGGAAGCCTGCTTGGATTGTCTGTTGCACGCTTGTTTTATCGCTATGTTGACTGTCGTCGTACCGCAAGTCCGAGTTCGCGGACTAAATGCATTGGCCAATCCCACCTACCATTTGGCGATCGACTTCGACGCTTTTCCGGCTTCGATACCCCAGATCACTCGGAAGACTTTATCTCGAACATGCCGTTCTGGTCACGATATAAGTCTTACGAATCAAATCCACCGAAATCCTCGCTCTTGATCCGCCGCATCCTAATTCGCATCCGTGCTATCATTCGGAATTCGTCGGGTGTGAGTCGGAGTTTAAAAACAGACGAACAACTCGATGCACGTGAGCCACCGAGTTGTGTTCATTGAAGTGGTCAGTCGACCGCGGCGACCACGTGATCGTAATCGTTACCCGACCAAGCTTATGCGTCACATTGCATCCATTGTCGTACTCGCATTGTTGCCATTTGCACTGACCTATAGTCGCGCCCAGGATGCAGGAGGTGCAATCACCACTGGCAAGACCCAGCCCCGAAAGGCACCCGCAAGTCCTGAGCTAGAGTGGGCGATCGAAACTATCGCTACCTTTTCGGACCGAGACGCAGTCAACGCGGCTGATGTCAGGCTGCGTACTGGCGGGCTGCCTGCCATTCGCGTACTGGTTAAACATCTCACCGACTCGCGACGACCTCCATCCAACTATCTGACTCGCGCGGTATCGGGAGAAGTCGACATGGGCGACCATTCGTTCTGGCTGATCCAGGACATTTTGGAATCGCACACTTCGAAAATGGACGCATCCTATTCGCCGCTAAAAAAAGCGAGTGTCGAGAAATGGCTTGCTGACCGCGAAGGAATGACTCTAGCACAACTCCGACGCGAAGCGTGCATCGGGGCGTTCGCCAAAATATTAGCGATGGGAGAGAAATACCCGGACTTTGATGTGCGACCCGCGATAATGACTTGCGCTAAACGGCTCGTCGAACTTGACAAAGCAATCCACAGTGGCGGGTAACCATCGCGTGCACCCGAGTACGCGAGTCAGGCGGTTTGAAATTTACAATCTCTCGCGCGTGCCGGGTGACGCGTGCCGTTATCGAACCCAGGAACCGTACTCGTTCAAATCGAGATCCACGTGGGAGATTCACGACATATTTCGATGTTCGAACTCGTCGTCTTTGCGACTGTCTCCGCATTAGTGTTCGCAGTGTGGACGATGCAGAATCCGCCGACCCTAATCGCAGTTCCCGCTCTCTTTCTTCCCGCGGCGATGATCGCAGGACCGATCGGACTGTTTCTTGGAGGACGCAAAGCCTTTTGGCCAAGCGCCTTTGCCGGCGCTGCTGCAATGTATATCGTTCTGCTGATCCTCGCGAGGAATGCAGTTCGATAGCGATCGGATGTTACATTTCTATGCATCCCCATCTACTGCCCGCTGGCGACTGCATTGACCAAGTACGAACCTGAAAATACGGGCGACTTTCGATAACCATCGAATCGCTTTAGGTCAGAAGTCAAGAGGATAAGCGGCAAGCGAGCCGAGCGGTTTGGCAATGGCAGAGTCGTTCGCACTGGTAGGTGTGGCTGCAATGACCAGCGCATCGTGGTCATGCCACTCTCATATTCGTGTGCTTCGCGAACTTCGTGGTTTAAATGTTTCGTCAACTGCTTGAATGGTGCGCACGAATGTCACCCGTCGGAGCTCACGGAACCTCTGTTTCCTAGTGATCGCTCTTGATATCACGGTTTGATCGGTGCGTGGTCGACTCGGCCGAGGAAGACTAGCCGACGCCTGGCAACCGATTGAGAGTATGAGCACCGCGTTGCTGAGCACGAGCACGATTCAAGACAATCCAACGCCTGACGCCCCGACTGCTAGTTCGAAACTCGTTACCCTTCGCAATGCCGATCGGGTAAACTTGTCGTCAGCGGCGAACTGCGGACTGTCGTCGTGGGGGCGCCGCGAACTGTTCGTTGCATGCGAAGGCACGGAGTCCTCGTCAATCGATTCACTGCAAACTCGTTCGCCGTGCCTCGGTGAACGAAGCCGTTCTGCAACCGACTATTAGTCTCGTAGGTGAATTCGCTTGAAGACACTGCTTCGTCGATTGCGCCCATGTTTCTCGCTACGTGCATTGCTCCTTTTACCTGTGATGCTTGGAGTGTACATATCGATGGGAACGGCCAGTCGAAAGTACGGTCGTGCTGATGTGAGTCGTGTTTTCGAAGCGGAGCACGACCGTGGTCTCCCGGGTTACGTGTGCCCGTGTGTTTTCGAGAAACTGCGGTTGAAGGTTATAGGCGGTCAGAATGCATCCCCAAACGTCGAATACGAAGCGCACTACTATATCTGGCTCTTCGGATTCGTTTTTAAAACACCGTACGTTCGAAGCCAGCGCGATACCTTAAATCGAACGCGGGGATGGCGTGAATCGTTCGATGACGTATCCTGGGCGTCTTACGACTACCGTCACTAGATATATTTGCAGAACCATGGCATGAACGCGGAGTCGCCGGACGCGCGTTTTCAAATGGAGCATCAACTGCGGCGACCCGGTTATGCCGAACGTTGAACGTTGAACTTAATCGCAGCAGTTCACGCTACTGACATCTTCGTGCGATTGTCTTTTATTGCTGATGGCGGGGCGTTCGTTTGTCCTTTTCTTTTCGACGCGCTTGAAGCGGTTGGCGGATTGTAGACGCTGGTTCGTTTCTTGGATTTTCCTTGGTGTTTGTTCGGCTGGTTTGACTTGCGCCAAGCAACCGCGGCGGCCCACGTTTGAAGTGAATGCGGCGAGCAGATTGCTCGCCCTCATCGTTCCGTTTTCACTTCAAGGCATCTCTCCGATGACGCCTCATCAAAAACGCCGTTGCGAACTCACGCAACGTCTCGCCGAAGACATGGTCATTCGCAAGCTGGCTTATAGCACGTTCAATCAAGCCGTCTGTGCGCTACGCTTTTACTATCGCCACACCCAGCCCATGCCGTGGCCCGTCACTGCCGTTCCGTTCGGTAAACGTCCCAAGAAGCTGCCCACCGTTTTGTCGCGACAAGAAGTCGACG
>NZ_NPDI01000061.1:0-82180 GCF_002251265.1 Rhodopirellula sp. MGV
ACGAGAATCCTTATCCGCCGCCAGAAGCAGTGATCAAGGCGATTCAAGACGCGGCGACTGGTCCTTTGAATCGCTATCCGGATCCGACCGCCAAGTCGTTCCGCAATGAAGCCAGTCGTGTGTTGGGTGTGTTTGGGTGGGGGGGGATCAGGCAGGAGCCTGTGGTGCAGTGCGTGACAAGGCGGGAGCCTTGTCACAAGGTTTTGATGGGGATTGGATCGGGCAAAGAGTGAAATTGACCTTCGGCCAATGGTGATTGTTGGCGTCCGTGGTCCTACGGCGTTGCCGTAGGCTACGGTGAGTGAGGCCTTCGGCCAAACGTTTGTGGAAAACGCAGGGGGCTTGTTTGGGCAGGCGGGAGGCTGCAGTGCAGTGCGTGGCAAGGCGGGAGCCTTGTCACGAGTGCTTGGTGGGAACTGTGCCAGGCAGAACGCTGCTTTCGGCGGAGCGAAAGGCGACAATGGCTTGGTTTGGAGGGGCTGGCGGGAGCCTGCGGTGCAGTGCGTGACAAGGCGGGAGCGTTGTCACGAGTGCGCTAGAGGGCGCTGGTTTCGGCGGTGGGGTAGGCGACGATGGTGTGCTTGGTGACTGTGAGCTTTGCCTAAGCATGGTGCTTTGCATTCGCTATTCGAACCTTGCACGGATGCTGAACTTGTGACGTCGATTTGAACGGTCGGCGTCTGAGTCACATCGTTCAAAAAGAAACGCCCTCCTCCCAGAATCACTGAGAGGAAGGCGTTGTCGTTTCGGAGGCTGAGAGCATTTCAGGGCCACACTTTAAGCCCTGTGCATCGCAAATTCAGCGGATACAAACGTCTCTTTCGTGGAGCGAAAGGCGACATTCAATAACCAACAGGTTGCTAAGCCTGTGCACGCAGGTCGTGCGCTTTGGCTTTGGCGTCTTCGGCTTTAACGATGTATTGCTGGTCTTGCGTACCAGCCCATGCGCGTTGGTAAGTCACGCTCATCGCGGTGTAGTTGAACGGATCGTTCGGCTCTAGTTCACAAGCCTTTTCACCGTGCTCGATCGCCAAATCGTGTTGGCCGGTTTTGGTGTAGACGCGTGAAAGCGCGAGGTGTCCGAGGACGAACGTGTCGTCTTCCTCGACGATCTCTTTGAGACCTTCGATCGCTGGTTCGTACTGCTCGTCGTCGATCAGTTTTTCGACTTCGTTGTACCGGGTGTAAATGTCACTCATAAATTCTCTATCTCAATTCCAATTTGATTCGGATCGCTTGGCTAGCGACAGTTCTTACAGGTCGGCCAAGTTACGAAGCACGGTGGGCAGGATGCCGCCGTTGCGGTAGTACTGCAGTTCGACGGGGGTGTCGATACGTACGACGCAATCGAATTCGGTCACTTCGCCGTCAGCGGCAGTTGCTGTGACCTTGATCGTGCTGCGTGGTTCGAGGTCTTCGGACAACCCTGGGATGTCGAAGGTCTCTTCGCCGTTTAAGCCAAGTTTTTGCCAAGTCTGGCCATCGGCGAATTCCAACGGAAGCACACCCATGCCGACCAAGTTGCTGCGGTGAATCCGCTCGTAACTGGCCGCGATGACGGCTTTGACGCCTAGCAACATGGTGCCTTTGGCTGCCCAGTCACGACTGCTGCCCGTACCGTACTCGGTACCGGCCAAAACGACCAGCGGCGTGCCTTCGGATTGGTACCGCATCGACGCTTCGTAAATGCTGGTCACTTCGTCGGTTGGCAGGTAACGCGAGTACCCGCCTTCGGTGCCTTGGGCCAGTTGGTTGCGAATACGGATATTGGCGAACGTGCCGCGAACCATCACGCGGTCGTTTCCGCGGCGTGATCCGAAGCTATTGAATTCCTTCACCGGGACGCCGGATTCTTGCAGGTATTTACCGGCAGGGCCGTCGCTGGCGATCGCACCGGCGGGCGAGATGTGGTCGGTCGTGACCGAATCGCCAAGCAACACCAAGCAACGGGCGCCTTCGATCGGAGCGATCTTTGGGTTGGCGTCTTTGGTGACGTGATCCAAGAACGGTGGGTGGTGGATGTAGGTACTGTCCTCGCTCCATGGGTAAATCGCGCCTTCGGCGGCATCGATTTGGTTCCACAGTTCGTTGCCTTTGACAGCCGCACCGTACTCCTTGGTGAACATTTCCGGGTCGATGCTGGTTTTAATCGTTTCACGGATTTCGTCAGCGGTCGGCCAAACGTCTTTGAGGAATACGTCGTTGCCGTCGCTGCCCTGTCCGAGTGGCTCGCTGTCGAGGTCGATGTCGGTCGTTCCGGCCAACGCATACGCGACGACCAACGGTGGACTGGCCAGGTAGTTCGCTTTGGTCAGCGGGTTGACGCGGCCTTCGAAGTTACGGTTACCGCTAAGCACGGCTGACGCGACCAAGTCACCTTGTTTGATCGCTTTGGCGACCGGTTCAGGCAACGGTCCGCTGTTTCCGATGCAAGTCGTGCAGCCATAGCCGACGGTGTTGAAGCCCAGTTGGTCGAGCGCGTCGGTCAGGCCGGCTTTGTTCAAGTAATCGGTGACGACACGCGAGCCCGGTGCCAAGCTGGTTTTCACGTGCGGTGCGACTTTCAAGCCTTTCTCGGCAGCTTTCTTTGCCAACAGACCGGCACCGATCATGACCGATGGGTTGCTGGTGTTGGTGCAAGACGTGATGGCGGCGATGACGACGGCACCGTGGGTGATCTCGGTCGATTGGCCGTTGTCTTCGACCGTACCTTTGCGATCGAGCGCCGAAGGTTCCAAACCGAAACCGGTTTTGCCAACCGGCGCGGTCAGGGATTCGTTGAACGCAGATTTCATGTCCGACAATGCGATACGGTCTTGTGGACGCTTCGGTCCCGCCATACTTGGCACGACGGTCGACAGGTCCAGCGACAGTGTCTTGGTGTAGTTCAATGGCGAATCGCCATCGTTGCGGAACAAGCCTTGTTCTTTGCAGTAACGCTCGACCAGTTCGATCGACGACTTGCTGCGTCCGGTTTGACGCAAGTACTCAAGGGTCAAGTTATCGACGGGGAAGAAGCCCATCGTCGCACCGTATTCCGGTGCCATGTTGGCGATCGTCGCTCGGTCGGCAACGCTCATCGCGTTCATGCCATCACCAAAGAACTCGACGAACTTTCCGACCACGCCTTCTTGACGCAAGATCTCGACGACTCGCAAGACCATGTCGGTCGCGGTGGCACCGGACGGCAGTTGACCGGTCAGTTCGAATCCGATGACTTCGGGCATCAACATGTAAAGCGGTTGGCCGAGCATGTTGGCTTCGGCTTCGATACCGCCAACGCCCCAGCCCAAAACGCCCAGGCCGTTGATCATTGTGGTGTGGCTGTCGGTACCGACCAACGTATCTGGCACAGCGACCGGGCCATCGGGAGTGTCAACCAATGCGACAACGCGAGCGAGGTATTCCAAGTTGACTTGGTGGACGATGCCGACGTTTGGCGGAACGACACCGAAGTTATCAAACGCTTGCTGGCCCCACTTCAGGAACTCGTAACGTTCGCGGTTGCGTTCGAATTCGATTTCAACGTTTTTGGACAGTGCATTGCCGCTGCCAAAGAAGTCGACTTGGACGCTGTGGTCGATGACCAGATCGACTGGAATCAGCGGATTGATTTTGTTCGGATCGCCACCGATACGTTCCATCGCCGAGCGCATCGCGGCCAAGTCGACGACGGCAGGAACGCCCGTGAAGTCTTGCAGGACAACGCGGTAGGGTTTGAAGGGCAGTTCTTGTTTGGCCGGGTCCGCCGCATTCCAGCTGGCCAAGTTCTTGACGTCTTGTTCGCTGACGGAGAAGCCGTCGCAATTTCTCAGCACCGACTCCAGCAAAACGCGAATCGAAAACGGCATCCGATCAATCTCGCCTAAGCCCGCATCCTGCAACTTGCTCAGGCGGTAGATCGTTGCTTTTCCATCACCGGTTTCAAATTGGTCGCGTACGTTAAACGGGTCAGAACTCACTGCGTTTATCTCTCTGGCTTGATCTGGCGGGTTAATGCTTGCAGTTCGATCGGGACCGAACCGCCCCGGAAAGTACGCAGTTTATCGCCTGGCGCCGGTTTAGTCGCCCCCAGCAGTGATTCCAAACACAAGGTTCGTCGAGATACCGATAGCCGTCCGATAAGGGGGGCTGACAGTGACTTTTCGAGGCGTCGAATTTTTGCGAACTCCTGAATTTCGGCAGCAGAATTCGCAAAACACTGGGCATCGCGAAAAAACAGCGTGTTGGCGGACGGCAGCGTTACGGGGTGCCCTGTTAAACCAGGAAAGATACAGGCTGTGTACCGGAAGTACGGTTTCTCTTGCTGAGCCCGACTCTCACAAGTCGATAAGCCTTCGCGGAAGCATCATCTCTTTCGAGGTTATCGAATGTACCAGTCATCCCGCTTGTCGCAGCGCCGCGTTCAGCTGCAGGAAGCAGTCGCGAATCGCGCGATCACGTTACCAGTCGCCGATCTTTCTTGGGGCCATACGCGACGTTGGTTGCGAACGTTGGGCCTGACCGTCGGGTTCCTCGGCGGGCTTGCAATGCCAACCGCAATGGGCGATACGCCTTGCGACAGCTACCAGCCATCCTGTGACGCAGGACTTTGCGACTGTGGCATGTTTGCAACCACCGGAGCCTGCGACGAGGCGGGTTGCGATGGGCTGCCACACCGAAAGCCACACAATCCGCTGTTTGCGACTCTTGATGCGGTCGCAGGTGGCATTGAAAAAACACTTGGTTTGGACAAATGCAAGACCAAGTGCAACTGCCAACACAGTGTCTCGGGCTGCGGTTGCTCGCACCATACCGTGGAAATGCTCCCCAGTGTTCCTGTCAGTCCCGCTCCGCTGTCGGGCCGCACGCTTCCGTTGTCCAACGGCGGAACGCTAAAGCCACTGCACCAAGCAAAGCCGGTGCCGTCGACGCCATCGCACGAAGTCGCGCCGTCCCTTCCGGCCGTGCCCAAGATGCAATCGACTCCGCCGCGGATTATTGAAACGCCAGCGGAAACGGCGCCAATGCCGACCGCACCGCCGTCGCTGCCCAAGCCCCAAGCGGTCGAACCAACGACACCTGCGATACCCGAACCGACTCCGGTTCCGGAACCCGCGCCGAAACCCGATCCAATTCCAGCACCAATGGATCAGGCTCCTGTCGAACAGACCCCCACAACGCCGGACCTGTTCCCTTCGGACGCCGACGCGATGCCACCGGAAAACGAGGCGTTCTCGCCGCTCGACGAAGCTCCAAAGTCACCCTTTGGCGACGACCCCCAGCCTTTGCCGCCAGAAGACGATGGCTTGAACGACATCTTCGGGATGCCGGAAGAGGCTCCGAAGCCGACGCCTCAACCAAAGACGCCGACTCAACCGGAGAAGTCGCCGTTTGATATCCTCGACGAGGAACTCAACGGGCTGGACGATCCGTTCAAAGAGGACTCGGTCAATCTTCGCAGAAACTACCCTGCGATTCTGCCAGCTGGTGCTCGCGCATCGTCCTATCGACGCTCGATGCAAGTCCAACCGATTGGCAGTGGATTGCGTCCGGTGTCCGCTCCGGCGGCGCTACAACCGGTGAGTCATGAAGAGCCAATGCAACGATTGGCACCACTTGGTGGCGGCGGAAAGCTCGCGCCCTATCGAGCGCGCCGCTAGACGCGCCCCACCGGACTTGGTCGGTTAAGACTGACCATCCGTTTGATTCGAAAGACCGTCAGTCGCTTCAGCGGACTGGCGGTTTTTTCGTAGCATCTCGCTGACTCGTTCCAGCAATGCCAAGTCTTCGGAGCTGAGTGCCGCTTTGCCTTTTTCGCTGACGATTTGCAGCACTTCGTCGAGCCGCGAAATGTCAAAGGCCTCGCTTCGCTCACGCTGCAACGCAAGCCGTGCTCGCTTACGTTTCTGATACAAAAGAAACGAGTCTGTCGCACGTTTGACAAGCCCAGGGGATTTGGCCCGCTGCGATCCTGCGAGTCCCGGAGAACCGGTCAGGTTCGATCCGTGGGACCGAGTTGCGGCAAAGCTTCCCGAACCGCTGGCTGGATAATCCAGCAGCAAGGCTGCGGATTCGGACTGATCGATTTTGGCAAACTCGACTGAACGAATCCAAGCGACAACATCGCTTCGTCCCGCGGATTGCCATAGCAGCAGGGAGAGCAAGACGATCGCGGGCCAGCGGGGAACTTGTTGTGTGGGTTCGACCAGCAAGATCGACAAGGCGATCAACATCAAGACCAGCGACAGGAGCTGGATCATACGACGGGCGAGCTTGCGTTTGAATTCCTCGTCAGCTTCGGCAGCGAACAATGCCATCAGCGAGATCAGCCCGCCTCGCCCAAGATTTCGCGGCATTGGGAACGCTTGGCAAAACGCTTGGAACCAGAACATCCAAGTGGCTGCCAAGTAGATGTTCTCGACCGTGCCAAATCCAAAACCGGGAGTTGACAGGGTTTGCGTCCAATTCGCGAGAGTGCCCAGATCGAGAGACTTCGCTGACAGGTGCATCGCCAAGCAGCCGACGCCCAACACGGTGAGGGCGGCTAAGCAGGTCCCAGCGACCAGAACATTGGTTGCCGCGGTCCAGCAGCGTCGTCGGGACAAGGGAAATCCGACTTCGGCACCGAGCAATCCGATTGTTAACGAATCAGAGTGGGCGAAGGTCGTTGATTGGAAGCCCAAGAAAACGATCAACTGCACCAACCATCCGGTCGCCCAAACCGCAACGGTCGTCGACGCGACGACAGGAAGATCGGCTTGGCCTTGCCTGTTTTGGATCGTCGCGACCAAAACGGCTACGATCGCCAATGCGATGAAAACCGAATAGCTCACATAGATCGCGATACCGGCGATTCGCCCGACTGGAATCGACCAATTCTCCGGCGGCGGGTAGCGGAGTGGGCCTTCCGGATTCTGCGAATCGAGATCGTAAGCTTGCATCGTGTTGCGAGAGGCAATTCGTCTGAGGTTTCAGGGACCGAGCGAAAGCAGACGTGTCGTGAGCAGAAGATCAACTGACGGAAACTTGTCGCTTCGCGCCGGATGAAATGCCCGCGAAATTATACGGTCCTCCCCCTGAAAAACTCTCAAGGAAATCGGGGGAGCACCGCAATTTCGCAAACTCCGGTGTCTCTGTCCGCTGAACGTCGTCCTTTCGAACGCAAGGTGGACGTTGCTATTGCCCGTCACCAACCGGCAAGGTTTCGAGAAGCTGGTTGATTTTCCCAGGCTGTTTTTTCAGCGTGAACGAATCGAACACGTCTCCAACCGCCGTCCGAGCTTCATAGGTTAGCTGGTCGCCATCAATCTTAATGATCTGATAAAGCTGTGTATCGGATGTCTGACGCACCATGAATTCCTGGCGCTGTAGGTCGTACATTTTGGGGCCGCTGACGGAGACGACGTAGACGGTTCCTGTTTGATTGTCGCGTTGGTTCACGCCGACCGGGACGTTTGCCTCGGTTGGGGTTTCCAGACCAGTACGCCCGTAGGTGTGGTCGTGACCCTGCAAAACGATGTCGACGCGGTAGCGATCAAGGATCGGTTTCCAACGCACACGCAGTTCTTCGTTGTCGCGGCCTTCGCCGGTTGAAAACACCGGGTGGTGGAACGTGCAGATTGTCCAGTGACATTGATTGGCAGCGAGGACTTCTTCAAGCCACTTTGCCTGTTCGTCCAACATCGTGTTGCTGTTCATACCGATGATGCGGACACCTTGGTAAACGAACGTGAAGCAAGATTCTTCCAGGCCTTCGGGACCATTCGTCGGCAACGCAAAAGTCGGGCGCCAATGGTGTGATAGACGTCGAGTGCCGTCTTCGTTTTTGGCCTGCTCGTGATTTCCCGGGACAGGAACACTGGCGATCATTCCGTTCAGAAAGCCGCCTGCGTAAAACCACTCGCCCCATTCGGCATCCGATTCGGCTTGGTTCACGAGGTCTCCGGCATGCAAAAAGAACGCTGCCTTGGGCGCGTCGGAATGAGCTTCGCGGATCACACGCGACCACATTGAACGCAAGTCGTTTTGGGCATCACCGAAGTAGATAAACGAAAACGGCTTGGCTTCCGAACTCGCGGTGGTGAAGTGAAACCACTCGCTCCATGTTTCGCCATCGCCAACTCGGTATGCGTATTTGGTCTCAGGCGACAAATCTGTGAAGTTGACCGTGTGAAAAGACGCTTCCCCAAGGTCGCTGACCAAGTTTTCGGACGTCGCCGAAACCGACGAGGCCGCCTTGGTGAATTTCGGATTGGCCGACGCAACCGCGATCTCTGCGACCGCGCCTTTTACATCGGTTGACGTCCGCCACGTCACCGCTTGTGTCGTGGCCGGATCGCCGGTCCACGTCAAGACGACACGATCGGGAATGGCCGTCGGGCGATAGACTTCTGCCGGGCGTGGAGGCTTGGCATGATGATGGTCGCCACCTTCATGCGCTTGGCAGTCGCCCGATGCGAAGGCTGTAACAAACAAAAAGGACAGAACCAGGCGACCGGTGAGGTGAAAACCGGTGTGGGTAGTTTGGGGCGTGCAGAGATGGTTCACGATTAAAGTTTGTTGGAATCAGTGCGGTGGAGTAATTCGTCGCAGAAACAACGCAGCGGACAGAACGACACGCGAAGTACGACGAATGGCCGTCAAGGATGGCCACTATCGCACACTTTGCAAGAGGATTGGTGCCACATTTCGAACGATCGATTTGTCCGTCTCAGGATCTCGATTGGCCAGGAATCTAGCGTTTATCGCTCGACGAGGCCATCTGGCAAACACCGTGTTGTGTCGTCATCCGTTCGAGTCGCTTAATCGTCACGGGCGTCAGCCAGATGACGGGGTCTACCCGTCATCTGATCCGTAGATCGTTTCCCGCTGATAACTCTGTGGAATGCTCCCAACGAGTCGTCAGCGACTCGCACGAATGCTTGGAGGCGACGTTTCTAAACAGACTGTGCGAAGATGCACGCTGGTATTTTTTTCGAGGTCCGTTGCCAGATAGGGCTACATTCTCAAGGTCGAGCGCCACGCCATGATGCAAACCAAAATCCGCCCGACTGGGTACGAGCGAACCTTTGCCGAATCTGAAATCATCGTCAGCAAGACGGACCTGAAAGGAATCATTACCTACGCCAACCACGTCTTCACACGGGTGTCAGGTTTTAAGGAGGCAGAGCTTCTTGGGCGTCCGCACAACATAATCCGCCATCCGGAGATGCCGCGATGTGTGTTCAAACTGCTTTGGGATGTCATCAGCCAAGGCAACGAGATCTTTGCGTACGTGATCAACCTTTGCAAAAACGGCGACCATTATTGGGTACTCGCTCACGTCACGCCTAGCTTTGACAACAGCGGAAAGATCATCAGCTACCACTCCAGCCGACGTAAGCCTGACCCTAAAAAAGTCGCCAAAGTGGTGCCGATCTACAAGGCATTGTTGGAGTGTGAAGGAAAACACGCAGATTGGCGACAGGGAATGGTCGCTTCAACGGAGATGCTTTTGCAGCACCTTGATGAAGCTGGCATGCAATATGACGAATTCGTTTTCTCTCTCTAGCTCCCGATTTGAACGTGACGCACGCAACGTTAGCAACACCGAACGCCAAGCCAGAATTGCCAGCGGTATCAACCACCAGTGTCTCTGATTCGGGCGCCGATCGCGACGCGGACAAACACCGTTTTTTTAGCGAGGTTGCCAAGGTCTGTACGCGGGCGTCCAAAGGTGATCTCGAAGTGCGAATCCTGGGGTTCGATCAATTGACCGATGATGATCCAGAACTTGCTGCGGTTCATCACGGCATCAATTCGTTGCTCGATTACACCGAGTCGTTTATTCGCGAGGCGAAAGCGGCGCTGAGCTATGCTGCCGAAGGAAAGTACTTCCGCCGAGTACTTCTGGGCGGGATGAACGGGACGTTTCGTCAAGCATCTGAATTGATCAACGTCGCTTCAGAACAGATGAAGGCGAAGTCAGACGAGATCGAACTGGCGAAGTCTCAGCGACTGGCGATGGCCGATTCTTTCGAAGTCACCGTCAAGGGTGTTACTGATTCGCTATTGGAAGCGACGCATGAATTGCATCGCGTTTCGAGTGAGCTTTCCGATACGGCGAAGCAAACATCGCAGCGGTCCAAGAATGCTTTGGAGACATCGCAGCAAACCGTGGAAAACGTTCGTGAAGTCACCAACGCGGCCGAGCAGATGCGGGCCTCGATGATCGAGACCGACAAGAAAATGCAAGAGACTTCGGATCGCGTTAAACGTGTGGTAGAAGAAGTCGCCAACGCGATGTCAGTGATGCAAGAACTCGGTCGTTCGTCAGCGAGCATCGATAACGTTGTCGAAACCATCGAGGAGGTCGCGCGATTGACGCACTTGTTGTCATTCAACGCGGCAATCGAAGCGGCGCGGTCTGGCACAGCCGGCGCCGGTTTTGCCGTCGTTGCAAGTGAAGTCCGTAACCTTGCCGAACGGACCAAAACGGCAACACAACACGTCAAAGAAGAAATCCAGCTTGTCCAATCGAGCGCCGAAAACGCGGTGAAGTCGATCGGGCGTTTCGGCGACGAGATCAAAGAGCTAAGTCGCACTAGTGATTCAGTCAGTGAGCTGATTTACGGGCAAAAACTTGCGACCGAGGAAATCCAGAGTCATGTCGCGCAGGCAATGAAACAGACCGAATCGGTAAACATCAATATCGTTGGGGTCTCGGGAGCTGCCACGCAGACCGACGTTTCAACGGAAAAACTACAAGGCGCGTCGATTGAATTGGAACGCCAGAGCGAGGCGCTTTCCGACGGTGTGGAAGCTTTGCTCGCTCAGATTCGAATGGATGCCTAACGGCGCGTTGCAATTCAGATTCGTTCTTTCGCAACGTCGGCTGTCGCTCGGCAAAAGCAGCGGTAAAGTTCGCTACGATCGCGAAGCGAAAAGCGACGCGCAAAAATCAACAGGGGGCGACCGACTCGTGCCGTCAGTCTCGACGTACTTCGCCAATCTCGCTCTGCACCTTCGGTGATGATTGAGAAGCTGTGTTTATCTCAAGTGTTGCAACCACCAGCGAGTGGTCCGAGCCATCACGTTTTTCGATCGATGAATGCGTCGTTCGGAAATGTGGCGTGTGAAAGATGTAGTCAATTCGTAGGGCGAGTGGCACTGGCCGGGTCGGCCAAGACCAGGTTGGGTGCGTATCAGCATCCTCGTTGATTGACGCGAACGCATCGGTCAGCCCGAGTTCTCGCAAACGCTTCGGCGCACAGAACGTCGACAAGCTATTGAAGTCCCCCGCAATGACTGTGGGCAAATCCTTCGGAATGGCTTTGGCAATTGCTGTTACTTCTATCGCATGGTTGCGTTCTGTCGCTGAAACGCTGGCCATCGCGTCAACAAGGCTAACGTCGCGATGGATAACGAATGGCGACAAATGCACATTGATGAGTCGAATGCGATCTTCAGGAAGTTCTACAGTCGCTGAATAGAAACCGAAAAAGTCGGCTGTGGGAGGAGTGAAAGCGAGGTCTGACAGTTCGAATCGTGAAGCGAATGAGAACCGTTCCGCCGGATACTGACCGTTGTGCCCTACGGAATGAAAGTGTGGATACCTGTCTCCAAGCTGCTTCTGCAAAAAGGTTTCTGACTGGGGTGTGGTCTCTTGAAAACAGATTACGTCCGGGGATGTCACACGGATCGCATCAAGCACTTGATCCCCGCGCCGATTGGCCCAATTGAGGTTGTACGTTGCGATCCGGATCGAGTCCGCCGAAGTGTTTGGGGCAAATGTGAACGCAAATGCCAACCAAAAGTAGGCACCGAGTTTTACGTTGAGGTGACTTGCGATTGTCCGCTGCCAGTGCACCATGAAGAATCTGGAACCTGTTGGTGAACGTTGAATCGTTTAGACAATATGACGTAGATCAATCAGCAGATGTGCGGGTAAATGGTGCGATCGGGAAATGGTGCCCATAAAACGCGGCTACGATTCGGTTGAACGCGCACAAAAAAACGCCACTGCGACCGCGTGGCGTTTCTGTAAGTTTGCAAAGGACGGGGGTTAGCCTTCCACGCTACCCGTGGCGACGCATTTGACGCTCCGGCCACCTTTGAGATTGGTCTCGATCCGAATTTCTTGTCCAACTTGGTCCGCGCTATCACCGGCCGTGAATCGCATCGTGACGAAGTGAAGTTTCTTTTCGCCTTCTGGGGCGTCGAACTCGAACCGGCTGTCTGCACAGACCACTTCGGTGATCGAAAACGGCTCTTCACCTCGAACGACGAGTCGCTTCTCAACGACTTCGCCTGGTTTCGCGGTTCCCAGGTTGACCGCTGCCGGCGACACACTCAAGCTCGGACGAATACGCCCGTTGACTGACATTTCGGTTGTCGGGAAACGCGTGTCATTGCTGATTAAGGTCAGCCGCTCGCGGACGTCGCCTTCTGGCATCGTCGGCAGAACCTTGACCCGCATGCGATAGCGGACCATGCCGGGCGATTGCTGCGGAGGGCTGAGTTTGACTTGCAGGTGTTCGCAGTGGCTGCGGACATCGGTGATTTGCCAATTGCTGTTGCCGGTGTGCGTCACGGTGATGTCTTGTTCCGATTCTTCGCCGGACCCAAGTTCGCCGAATGCGACTTCAGCGGGTTCAAAAGAGATGTCCGTGCGAATGTAGCCTTCGACCTTCAAGCGGACTTCGGCGTAATACGGCTTGTCAAAGACGATGGTCACGGTTGCTGACTTTTGACCGATGAACGAGTCGGTGTTGAACTTGGCGATAATCGCCGCAGTCTCGTGCGTTTTCAGCGTGTCTTTCGATACGGTCGGTGTGGTGCATCCGCAGCTCGACCGTACCGCGGCAACGTGTACGTCTTCTTGGTACAGGTTGGTGAAGTCAAAGTGATACTCACATTTGGCTCCACGACCGACCGCTCGGAAATCGTGTTCGGTGGTTTTGAACATCTTCTCGGCCCAGTTGGCTTGCTGTGCCGAAGCAACTGCGGAGAAGCTTAGTGAAGCAAGCAGCGCGGCAATGGCCAACAGAGCGCCGCTACTGAGTCGCAAGACGTTACGCCGAAGGTGGGATGGAGACAGGCGTTGAGGCATCGATTCGCACCAATCGTTTCGAGTCGTGTGCAATTCAAACGAATTGCCCGCAAACTTTATCAGAGTTCACTGATTTGAAGTAGGCGCATCCGGGCCTACTGTATCGATTGTTTCGGCTATTTCGTCGAACGTTTCCAACAATTCTTTTAGTCGTTCCATTGGTAAACCGACGACGTTGCTTTCGCTGCCGTTATCAACGATGCGAATCCAATCATTTCCGTCTTGGTATCCGAACGCGCCCGCTTTACCTTCCCAGAGCATGGTCTTGAGGTAGTCCGCGATCATTGCGTCAGACAGTTGTTCCATCACCAATTCGGTTCGCACGACGTCGACGACGCATTTGCTGTCACTGGAACGCCACAAGCAAACGCCCGTGTAAACATCGTGTTTTCGGCCACTTAGCGTTCGCAGCATTTCCGCCGCATGGCGGTCGTCATGTGGCTTTCCCAGGATTTGTCCACCAACTGATGCGACGGTGTCGGCGGCCAGGATCAGCGCGGACTGGTGGCGGGACAGGACGTCTTGAGCTTTGCGGAACGCGTAGCGGGCGACCAATTCGGGGGCCGTTTCCCGACTGCACATCCCACATTCCGCATCGGCACCGGCTGGATCGACGGTGAATGAATACCCCGCAGCTTTGAGCAACTGAGAACGTCTTGGTGAACCGCTTGCCAGGACCAATGGCAAATCGCCAGGGATGGCGGCTTGGGGAAGTGCATTCATCAATGGAAGGTGTTCGGAGATCGCCATAGGAATTGTGAGGGTGACGTTCGTTGGACGTGTTTATCGTTGGTTGCTGTCAATCCCGCCGACCAATTCCCTCGATTGAGACTCAAGCGTCCAACGCAAAATCGCCTGATCAGTGAAGCGGGATCAGGATTCCGGACTTGGCGGGTCGATTGACGAGTCCCCCGCCGGCGGTGGTGGCGGGTCATTGGGGCCGTGATTTGAACCGGGAGGCAATCCGCCATCTTCAGGTGGTGCGGCGCGGCGTTGTTCCAGTTGTCGAACCGCGCCCCTGAGTGATTCCAACAATCGTGGAACCTGGCCCGATGCGACGAAGATCCGTGCGCAGACGGCGGACTGCGGGAAGAAACTGGTCAGGAAATCCAAACCGAATTCAGTCGCCCCATGTCCAATCATCACCCCGTTGGCATAGGTTCCGCTAAGCACCTCATCGGGGAGTTTCAGGTCGTCATAGATTTCCTGAGGTGTCGGACGACGCGCGTCTGGATTCTGAGGCTGGGGGTGCGGGACAACGGGATCGCCGAAGCGATTGCTGTACAGCTCGAGATTGGTTTGCAAAGCATCAATGAACTGCGGCATCACCGGGTGGGGGATGACCACACGCGCGGCGACTTTGTGTGGCCGACCGATCGTTTGCAAAAAGTCGACAATGAACTCCGTCGGCCCAGTCATCACGATCGCGCCGGTGCTGAACGTTCCGCCGGCGACATGATCGGGAACGCGGGCCCGCAAGGGCGGGTTCTGCGTGTTTCCGGGCTCTTGAGGTCCTAGATCGGGTGCTTGGTCGTCGGACATGTCGTTTGGCAAACCGCGGGTCGGAGGCTGGTCGATTGTCGGTGCATCGCTCCGTACAGTCTATGGATGTGCACAATTGCCCGAAAGGTGACCTTCTCTAAACGTTGTTGCTATTGAGAACTGTTTTCATTAAGGCTAAGTTGGTAGGTATCCGTTATCATTTGCCGTTCCAAACCATTCCGCAGCCGCCGGACCGATGCCAGAAGAACCCGAACAGTCGCATGCCGCGACACCACCGATCGAGCTTCCAAAGATCGTTCGGTTCGAGGAGCTTGCCCGCTGCGGTGAAGAGATCTGGATCGAGTTTTCGGGGCAGATCTACCGGCTGCGTAAAACTCGCCAAGGCAAGCTGATTCTGACCAAGTAGCAGCAACCTGGATTTTGGAGCGGGGGCTGGCGAGCCGACTAGCTGCGTGCGGAAACCGGCAAGTGATTTTTCCCCGTCCCACCTGACGCCTTGATCCAACCAAGCCCGCGGTTGCCGTGGCGAACGACAAGCCAGCCTTTTTGATCGCAGGCAATTGCTTCCCCGGCCAAATACTTTGCCGCGATGTCGGCATCTACGTCAAAGACGGCTTGGTGGTCTAGGTCACGTCGCCGAGCGAGATGGTGCGACGGTTTCCATGTCTGTCCGGTTCGGTAGGCCAGTTCGGGCCCACTCTCGGCAACCGATTCGACCCACGCGGGTGCGTCGACCGGCCAGCCCCATAGAATGACCTCGGATTCCTTTAGCCTGACACTCGCGGGGTCAACGATTTCCGCGACTGCATCGGGGATCGTCGCCGACGGTTTGCCTTTCCGTTTCTTTTTGCGTTCTCGAAAGACGCCTTCACTGGCGACGTCAAAGCCGGCGATCAGAGATGCCGCGAAGCTGCCGGCGCATTGGTGGCGATGCGGCCAAAGACGATAAGCGCACTTCGAATCATGGTGGCTTTCATACGGTAGCAACCGATCAATGGGAGCGGCCAGCATTCCACAGTGGTCGATCATCCAGTCGACTTGGTTTTCGTTTTCTTGCTCGGCAAAGGTGCAGGTACTGAAGACAAGTTTTCCGCCCGGGCGCAGCAACTTGACGGCAGCAGCAAGAATTCGTTGTGCTCTGGCGGCGCTATGTTCGATCTGCGTTTGCGTTAAAGCGGCAAGTGATTGCTTGCCGCGGCCGAGCAGTGCTTGCCCGCTGCATGGTGCATCAACAACGACACGGTCAAAGACGCCTCCCAATTGGTCTGCCAGATCGCTGGGGTCCATCGCGCTGATTGCATAGCGTGGGATCCCTGTGCGGGCCAAGTTGAACGCGAGTGGCGCTAACCGCGATCGAATCGGCTCGTTCGCAAGCAAGAACCCGCCACCTAGATTTTCCAACAATGCTGTCGCCTTGCCACCGGGTGAGGCACACAGGTCACAGATCAGCGGCGCTTCGCCCTCTGGCAACGCTTGGTCCGTCTCGCAAGCTGCCATCGCCAGCATCGAGCCGGCGTCTTGCAGATAGTAGTCGCCAGCGGCATAGCTCAATTGCCGACTTGGGCGAATCGAGGGATCGGTGGACTCGTAACCTTGTCGGTACCACGCGATCGGTCGCAGCGGAAAATCGACATCATCTTGGGACAGGCCCCAGCGCATCCGCAGGGCGCTGGGATGTTTGGTCAGCATGCTTTGGGCAAACTCATCCACCGACTCAACCGAGGCAGCCTGTCGTCCGAGGCCATGTAGCAATGATTCAGCGAAATCTTGAGACGGCACGTTGAAGGAGACTCGAGTAGGCGGGTGTGGAGTCGATTGAGAGTCGTTCTAGCGACGACCCATTTTTTGAAGCACGCCCATGATCAATGAAAGCGTACCGGCGAGCAACAACGGCGACGTGAAGGTAAACATGATGAAAGCGCGGTGTGCCAGACGGCCAGCGTCCTCACCACCATCGGACGTTTTCCCATACAGCAGCACACTGATCTCTTCGCGAATCATGGGGACCCGTGAAGCATAAAACAGCGCGGCGGACATAAACGCGAACACCACCATCAGCAACAGCATCAGTGACAGACTGATCTGGAATCGCTGCCGATTGATTGGCCGCTTGCCGGATGGAACGTTCGGCGTTGAATGCGTTGGGTCATGCTCGTTCATGATTCGTACGCTTGGGGTGGCAATTCAGGGAGCGGTTGTCGATCTGGTTCCGCGGGTTTCCAAAAGTCCTCGACGTCTTGTCCTCCGGTGTCACGACGCAACAGAAGGTAGACGCCCCCGAGCAACCCGCAGGCGAGTAGCAAAAACCAAGCGGTCAACAGCAAGCTGGTTGATTGTGAAGCGGCCGCGGCAAAGTCGATTGGTGAAGGCATGCGAACTGCAATCCAGCTCCAAGCGGCATGCGAGAACACCGTGATGTAATCGCTCGCCTGTCGTGCGATATGCAGCAGCAGACTGACGATCAGGGTGTACCACAGCAGATGAAGTGGTCGACGAAAAAGTGATTCGTAACCCCGGCTGATCGAATCAATAGGATCCGGATCGGGTTCACACACCATGGCGCACCAGCCCAGTGGAGTGGCGACGACCGCACCCGCTGCTGCAACCCCGATCGGTACGCCGACGACGCCCACCAGCCAGCCGGTCGCGGTGGTCAGCCAGTGATGATCCATGAATGATGCCGGCAAGCTGATCAGGTACAGGCCTAGCAACATCACCGCGATTGCGAAGCACAGGATGATGGGAATCAAATAGGACGAAAGCAACCGGCGCAGAACGAGCTTGATTGTCGGCACCAGCGGCGGCAGTCCACGATCGGCTGACAGCGACGCTCCCGCTCGCGCGAGGCACTGAATGGTGGGGGCCCAGATGGCTACCAAACAGGTTGCTAATCCGGCAATCGAAAGCAAGTGAGTTTGGCCGGGCGATATCGCAAGCGGCGATGAAGGCGATGTTGCGATTTCCAGGCTAAAGCTTGGGCCAAACAGATCAGCTTTCAGCAACGGAAAGATCTGGAATGCATTCAAGACGAGGCTGCTCGCGATGACCGCTACGATGGAGCAGGCGAGGTAACTCGGTGAAGCAAGTAACCGGAGCACGCGAAACAGTCGCAACCAAGGGGCGAGGTCGACCCAGCCTCGCACACGATTGAACATACCGCCTTCGAATTCATATCCGGCGTGGACGGTACCCTCGTCTAAACCCTCGTCTTTCAAACCGCATCCCTTTCCGCTTGCCTTGGACAACAACTGGCGACTTCCGCTGAAATCGCTGGCGCCAGTATCGCCCACCGCGACTTGGAAACGCAACCTGGGCAACGATGTTGGACGCCACCGCCGCTATTTTGCTCCGCTCCCAAGACGATCTCAATCAGGCCGCGATTCGGGTGGCTTCTGTTTGGGCGGGCTTTTGATTGCGGTTTCCGGCTCGGCGCCAGAGCGCGGCGATTTCACTGAACAGGTTCGGCGCGACCGTTTTTCGGTAGGGCGAATCGGCGGGCAAACCTTCCATCAGTCGGCGGTGAGCTTTACCGAGATTGTGGTACGGCAATCTTGGAAACAAATGGTGCAGCGCGTGATACCGAGTTCCTACCGGTCCCCACAGTTCGCTGATCCAGGGGTGGTGCGGATAGTTGACCGAGTCGAGCAGTTGCTCTTCGAAGGTCATCTCGCCGCCATCACCGGTCCAGCGGTGCGCGCCGAGGGTACGGACTTCATTCAAGGTCAGCAAGCCGATCGCGACCGCATAGGCAACGATCCACAGGGGGTTGGTCCATGTGCCGAAGATGATCTTGTGACCGCAGATGATCCACACGCCAACAAGGAAGCAAAAGAATTCTTGCAGCAACACAATCCGCATGACTTTTTTGGATGCGTCGGTACGCTCGTAAAATGGGTCAACGACCATCGTCGAAGCGTGGCGGTGGACTTTCGATCGCAGTGACGGGAACACCCAGCAGATCGGGCTGAGCACCACGAAACGCATCAACCCGAGCACCGGGATGATCGCCGCTTGCAAGATAAACCCGACGATCCACCAACGGCTATGGTGACTGAGGGCAAGGTATTCGCCATCATGATCGGTACCGTAGTGTTTGCGGCGGTGGTGATCGACGTGGGGATAGTACAAGAACGATGGCACGAAAAGCGGGATGCCACAAAGTGCGTTCCAAACGATGCGGAATGCCTGAAAGCCTTGTTTGGGCAAGTGCACCAACTCGTGGATGAACATCACCGATCGCATGAAGAGCAGAATCGTGACGACGTACGAGACGGCAGTCGCGGCGATCACCCAGGGTTCAAACCCGTAGATCTGCGGCGCGTAGAGCATGATATGGAACGCAGTGAATCCAACGATGATTGAAGCGAGGAAGTCGGTCCAGTAAATCCTCGGATTCGGTTGCGTCAGGTCACCGATCAACGCCCTGGCTTCGGCGAAGGAAAACTGGCTCGATTGTTGGCCAACATCACACCGGTCAAGTTCTTGTGCCGGCCCGATTGCTCGCCCAAGTTTGGCAGCTGGATCAACAGACATCGTTCTTTTATGCGCTGGAGTGTATCTTGGTTGTCTTCATCGTCGCATCGGTTCGGTGATGATGATTAGACCACCGAATAAACCGTACAGTTTAAAAGACCTTGCTCGGAAAATCCCGCCTAATGGGAAAATCTTCACATCAGTCCGATTGTGACAATCGGGCACGGCACGTCGTGGTGGTAGGCGCTGGCGCCGCCGGTATGGTCGCCGCATGCGAGGCGGCACTTCGCGGCGCGCGTGTCGAGTTGCTTGAGAAGAATCGAAAGACCGGGGTGAAGATCCTGATGAGCGGCGGGACACGCTGCAATATCACGCAAGACACGGACGCGAAGGGCATCTGCGCGGCCTTTGGAAAGTCAGGCCGTTTCCTCCAGAAGGCCGTGGGGGCGTTTCCGCCTTCGGAGGTGGTGGAGATGTTCAACGGATTGGGAGTCGCGACGAAAGTCGAATCGACTGGCAAGGTTTTTCCGAAATCCGACCGGGCGATTCATGTTCGTGACGCGCTGCAGCGTCGTGCTCTGGATGCGGGCGTGCGTTTGCGACTGGGGGTCGCGGTGACTGGTGTCACGCGCGATGGCGAGCATGGCTGGTTGGTCCAGACATCCGACGGGCCTTTGCATTGCGATCGTGTGATCGTCACCTCAGGCGGAAAGAGTTGGCCGAAGTGTGGGACGACGGGAGACGGCTATCCCTGGATGCATCAACTCGGTCACACGATTGTGCGAACCCGTCCGGCGTTGGTCCCGCTCGTCGGCGGAGAGCGTTGGATGAACGACTTGTCCGGCATCACCTTGCCCGACGTGACCGCCAGCGTCTATGACCGCGACGACTGGAAGACCAAGTCGGGGAAAAAGCTCAAACCGCTTTCGGTGCGACGCAGCAGTTGGCTGTTCACGCACTTCGGGTTTTCAGGTCCGGCCGCGATGGATGTCAGTGGTGTCATTACCCAAGCGGATTCTTTCGAAAGTCGTGTACTGGTCGCCGACTTGCTTCCCGAGGTTGATGAAAAAACGCTGACGGAGGTGTTGCAACAGCGCGGTGGGGCTGCCGGAAAACGCACGGTCGTTAACGTGCTCGGCGATTGGCTGCCTAGTCGGGTCGCAGAAAGCTTGGCGATGATCAGCCGCGCAGAGGTCACTTTGTCGCAGCTTCCCAAGGACTCGCTGCGTCAACTTGTCGATGCGATCAAGCGGTCTCCCATGCCCGTCGTTGGCACGCGGGGATTTGAGAAAGCGGAGGTGACCGCGGGAGGCGTTTCGTTGAAAGACATCGACTCGCGGACGATGGAAAGTCGGCTTCACCCGGGGCTTTATCTCGCCGGAGAGCTGTTGGATCTGGATGGCTGGATTGGTGGTTACAACTTTCAGGCGGCGTTCAGTACGGGCCGAGCAGCGGGGATTGCCGCAGCAGAATAAGGCCGCCCGGCGATTTCTTTCCGCATCCGACAAACTGACTCTTGATTCGCCGTTCTGCCTGATTTAACTAGCCCCCCTAGGGGTGCAGTGTGCAGTTAATGTCAATTGGCGCGGTTCTGACGTCTCGGGAGGGTTGTCAGTAACCCACCTGTGGACCTGACAGCTTGTGTCGGTTCGCATTCATTGTCCGATGGATCGTGTGCCGACCCGGAAGGATGACACGGCAGGTTCTGCTGCGACTTCAGCCCCTGCCGCAACGAGAGTCGTTCCAAGAATCACACCATGCCTCAATTATCTCGCCACCAGTCCCGCGCGCCTCGCACATCGAACACTCGTTCGTCGAAAACTCGCAAACGAAACACCGCGCCGGGACGAAAACGTCGACGGCTGTTTGCGGAGGTTTTGGAGCAGCGCCGTTTGCTGGCCGGCGATGCGTATGTGTTTGACATTCCAGACGATCCGTTGCTTGGCGATGGAGATGTGAATCAAACGCGGATCTCTGTCGTTGACGGCGGGGTCGAAGTGTTTGACGTCAACCGTTCGGTTGTTTTGGACTACGTTTCGCTCAGCGAGGTCGCCAGTTTGCAATTCAATGGCGGCGATGACGACAACGAGTTGCTGGTCGATTTCTTGGGCGGCGACTTTCGTGTTCCACTCGCGTTCGAGGGCGGCGGTCAATCCTCGGCGTCTGGCGATCGGATGACACTTCTCAACGGCGCTGCCGATTCGATCGCCATGGACTTTGTCGATCCAAACAGTGGCACCGTGGAATTGGCTAGCGTCGAAGTTGGGTTGAACCAGACGATCAGCTATAGCGGGCTCGAACCCATCTGGATGAATCTCGCGGCAACGTCGATTACGTTCAACTTCTTGGGCGGCGACGAAACGATTGCACTGTCCGACGACGGTGCGGCAGGCGACGGAATCAACCGGATCGATTCCACACTCGGTGAAGTCGTCATGTTTGCGAGTCCGCTGAGTTCTGTGACCATTAATGGTGGCACCGGCGCGGATGAAATTCAAATTGGCGAATTGGATAGTGCGACAGCGTTTACGGAACTTGTCGTAAATGGCGACGCCGACGACGATACGATCGAGTTATCGCATCTTCTGCCCACGATCAACGCGACTTTGAATGGCGGCGAAGGCGTCGACCAATTCACAGTCGGGGCATTAGACTTAGTCACCGGATCGGTAGCGATTGATGGCGGCAATCAACCCAACGTTGGGACATACCTCGAATCGATTACCGCGCAGTCGATGGACGTGACACAGTCGGTTGAGATCGGCGATTCTTTGCTCATCGATGATGCGTCGGAAGCAGACCCGCAAAGCTATCTTGTGAATGCGTCTGCGGTGGAGCGTCTGGGAACACCGGCGATCAATTTTCAGGGTGTGGAGCAATTCGAATTGCGGACGGGGACGGGAAACGATGACGTAACCGTTGATTCGACAACCGACGCCGCGTCATTGATTCGAACCGGGACCGGTGACGACCGCCTGACTGTCAACACAACCGCTGACAATAGCGTGCTGCGTGCGGAGTTGGGTGCGGGGGCTGACCAAGCGGCGGTTGCGACGACAGGCGCGGCCAGCTTGGTGTTTATCGATACCGCTGCGGATGACGACGATGTCGTACTGCAATCTTCGGGGGTAGGCAGCGGCATTTCCGTTCAGACTGGAACGGGGGCAGACTTGTTGACTATCTCAACAACCGGAGAGACTAGTAAAACGGCGGTGGACCTAGGCGATGACGCCGATATCGCCAACCTGATCGGCTTGGGACTCAACAGTTTCAGTGAAGTGTTTACCGGCGACGGATCCGACTCGGTCAATGTTTCTTCAGACGCCAGTGGAAATCGAATCAACCCGGTCGCTGATCCATCGGGGACGCTCGACGGATTGCTCGGTAGCGTCGCATTGCATGCCGAGACCAATACGGGGGCGACGACTTTCACACACAGCGTTTCCGCCGGCGGCGTAACACGAGAATTAGAACTTGATGAAGGTGACCGCCTAACAATCAGTGACCAGTCGGTCGTTGGCGACCAAGTTTACACGCTCGATGTGACAGAATTCTCGCGTCTTGGCGGTCCTTCCATCGGGTACACCGGGTTTGAACACTTGGCGATCGAAACCGGTTCCGGGAACGATCAGTTCAACGTCTTAGGAACTGCAACGTTAACGGAGTCGATTGTTGAGTTGGGACAGGGCAACGACACCGCGACAATTGCAACAACGGGTGATGCGAGCTATTTGTCGGTCGATGCTGGCGCCGGTATGAGCACCGTGGATCTGATCGGAAGCGGAGATAGCAGCATCACGCGTCTGGAAACCGGCGACGACGATGACGAAGTAGACGTGTTGTCGACCGGAAGCGACAGCGGATTGGACGTCGCATCACATGGTGGTTCGGATGTGATTACGATTCGCTCGTTGGGCGAGGACACGGTCAATTTGATCGACACCGACTCGGATCTGGATGTCGTGAACATCCGAGGGACAGGAAGCGGAAGTGTCAGCGACATCGTGACCGGTGACGGTTCTGATACAATCAATCTTTCTTCGAATGCAGACGGGGCGTTGGGCTCACCGACGGGGACGCAAATCGGTGATTTGGACGGAATCCTTGGACAAATTAACGTTGATGCCGGAACCGAATCGGCCGGGCCATCGATCACACAGGGGCTGACGATCAAGGGCGTTAGCGCCAGCGCCGATGTCGCAAGTGGCGACGTGCTGAATGTCAGTGACCAATCAAACGTTGCATCGCACAGCTATCTCATCAGCGCCGACGAAGTCCAACGTCTTGCCACGTTCGTGTTGCACTACGAAGAAGTGGAATCGTTGAATGTTTTCTCGGGCAGCAACGATGACCAAGTCACGATTGATACAACGCTCGATCAATCGTTCACAAGCCTGTCGACGGGCAATGGCAATGACGTTGTCCAGTTCAACGGCACCGGTGCGGGCTCGATCGTGACGGTCGACGTTGGTGCTCAAGACGACGAGGTCATTCTTTCGTCCACGGGAGAACAGAGCGTTGTGTTGATTGATGGGAACACTGGCGATGATGTGGTAAACGTCACCAGTTCCGGATCGGGATCGGCGGTGGATATTCAAGGCGGATCGGACAGCGATGTCGTCACGATCGCATCGACCGGCGACAACAGCGTCACTCGGCTGCGTCTCGACGATGGCGATGACATTGCCAACGTCCAGCGTCTTGCGGCCGGCAGCGCGACTGCGATCTATGGCGGATCCGGCAACGATACTTTCAATGTGTATTCAACCGCCGACGGTTCAATCGGGAACCCGAGTGGTAACTTCGATGGGGACTTGAATCAACTCGAAGGTCTGTTGTGCCTGTTTGGCGAAACAGACGGACCGTCGCCACAACTTGCAGCAGAATTGACCGTCGGACCGGTAACGGTCAACGCGGGTGGCCCGCGCGGCGACCAAATCAACCTAAGTGATCGGTCCACAGCTACGGACCAGCAATACAGCTTTGAACCGAATGTTTTTGAACGCGTGGGTGGGCCGGCGATCGAATTCGAAACGATGGAAAGCGTTCAAGTTGAGACAAGTCAAGCGAACGATTCTTTGACCATCATCACCGTCGCTGACAATTCATACGCCCGCTTCGTGACTGGCGAAGGCGACGATACGGTTGCGGTGCAGTCAACTGGGACGGGAAGTCTGGTTGAGATCGATACTGCCCGCGGACAAGACCAAGTCGCGATCAATGACACCGGCGAAGGCAGTCTCCTTCATTTGGCGACAGGCGACGGCAGCGACAGCGTTGATGTCACCACAATTGGTGCCAACGCCGGACTCGATTTGAACGCTGGTATGGTTGATGGCAGCGTTGATGTATTAACGGTTCAAAATACAGGTGCGGCGTCTGTGTTTCGTGCGGCCATGGGCGACGGAAACGATGTCGTCAACGTGCGCGCCACTGCGTCCGGTAGCCAATCCCAGTTCGATGGCAATGCGGGCGATGACACGTTCAACCTGTACAGCAACGCCAACGGAACGGATCTGAATCCGAATGGCAGTTTGACGGGCAATCTCGATGCCCTCCTCGGAGGAATCGATGTCGTTGGCGCTGATGACAACGGTAGCATCACGGTTTCTGAGGACGTTCAGGCAAGACAAACCGACGGGGATGTGGCTTCAGTGACTCAGACGGTAGAAGTCGGCGACCGATTGAATTTGATCGACGAATCGAGTGTCAACGACAGCACGTATGAGCTTGAGGGTGATGCCTTTCGACGCACCGACACACCGCTAGGAACGGTCAATTTCATCGGGCTTGAATGGATCGAGCTGCAAACGGGAATCGGCGCCGATCACATTGAAATTTCCGCGACCGCAGACGCATCGTACACCCATGTGTTGACGGGCGTTGGCGATGACCAGATCGCGGTGTTGGATTCTGGTACGGCATCAATTCTTGAAATCGAAACTGATGGTGGCGCCGATAGCGTTATCATTTCCAGCACCGGTGACGCCAGCATTCTCTCTGTTGAAACGGGCACTGACGAAGATAGCGTTGCGATTCAATCCGTTGGTGATGCGGCCGGTATCAACGTGAGTACTGGTGACCAATCTGACACCGTGACATTGGAACCTGAAACTGTCGTTTCTGCACGAGTTAGCGACGCTTTGATTTCGGTACTAACCGGAGCCGACGACGATACCATCAACGTCCATGAAGTCTACTTGCGGTCGATCGTCGACTTGCAAAGCGGAGACGGCAACGACCTGTTCGACTTGTCTGCTGACGGGTCGGACAGCACCGGATACCTAGAAAGGTTAAATGACGATCCCGTCAATTCGCCGACCGTTGATGCGATTGCGGCAACCCGGCAGCTCTTTCTTGATGGCGGAAGTCATTCGAGCGATTCACGACTGTTTCATGAGGGTGCCCAATTCAATGGCGGCAGTTTGACCGTCACGCAATTGACCGAACCAGCGATTGAAATTGGCGACATCGTCCGCGTAGACGCCAGTTCCGCGACGACCGGCTTGGATTTGCGTTACCACATCACTGGCCCCGCTTCTGGTGTTCTGGTCTCGACGGTGCCAAGCAATCCACGAGCAACCATTGGTAACGAGGTATTCGAGACATTAGGGATCGAGAATATCGAAGTCACAACCGGCACCGCAGATGACCTGATGACTGTCAGTAGCGATATCCCTTTTGATATCGCAATGAGCTTGCAACGCGTTGCCATGAATGGCAGCGGCGGGATCGACAAGTTCGAGGTCTTGGGAACGACAGGGGACGATCAAATCACGATCGGTGACCTTGGAATGATCATCGATACTGAAGCTTCGCCGCTTGAGGTTTCTCAGGTTGAATTTTTGCGGTATTCGGGCGGCGACGGTGATGATCAACTTGTCAATCGCACTTCCGTTACCTCAGTGATTGACGGGCTTGATGGCAGCGACATCATGATCGGGGGTGCCGGACAGGACTTGCTGACCGGCGGCGCCGGAGTGGATTATCTGTTTGCCGCTGATGGCGATGACGTCTTGTTCTCCGACCAGGAACTGGGGCAAAACGTTCCTGTCATTACAGATGACGAAGTCTTGAATGGGGGAAGCGCGTCGAGCGGCGGGGATGTCTGTGTCCAGCATGGTGCCGACGATATCGCCGATTGCGAAGTCGTCGGTGATGGGGGTGGGCGCAAAGACGTGTTGACCTGGTTGCGAGCGATCTTTGTCGATCCAGATGACATCCAGTTCAGTGACAATTTCAACTTTCTTAACGAGCGGTTGAAACCGTTCTTCCCGGCCTTTCCAGAGCCGGTCGCAGCGATTGCGGTTACCGAACCAAGCCGACTGCCGTTTGCTTCGTTGGGATCCGGTGATGAGGATACGACGGTCGAAGTTCCCGCGGACTTCATGGACACCAACAACGACGGCACCGTTTCGCCGTCCGATGCGCTATTTGTGATCAATCAACTGGCAATGATGCAGGTTGCAAATGGAGAAAGCACTCAAGGGAACTTAGCTGCCGACGTCAATCAAGACGGAGTCGTCGATGTGCGAGATGCGTTGAAAGTGATCAACTATCTTGCTTTGACGCGTGCCAACAAAGGTTCAGCCGAAGGTGAAGCTGTCGCCGACACGCAGTCCGCGAGTCATTCTTGGTTGCAGTCACTTGATAGTGTTTTCACCAAAGATGACGAGTGGCTGCCGACGCCAGGTGAACTGTTTTAAATGCGGTGTAGCGCCACAAAGCGTGAAACTGCATGTTTCGCAACGGGCCGGTGGAGACGGACAAATCGGGCAATGCGACACGGCTACTTGACCCGATTTGGTGGAGCAACCGGCATTTTTTGACAAGTCAGGCGAAAAAGCGGGGGGGAAGTTGATGTCTTGGGGGTTTGCCCATGAACTTCGCCTTTCCAATTGCCGATGTTACCGAACGGGTACAACACACCCAACGATTCGGCGGTGGCAAACATTGGATGGCCCTTTTGCCTCGCACTAACGCAAATCACGCAACGGAATGCGCCGTGAATAAAAAACAGATCCAACGGCTATCGCTGGTTGCCCTGCTCGCATCCTCGGCAACGATCTCGAACGCACAGGCCCCCGCTGCGGCACCGCCAACGCCAACCATTTGGCGATTTATGGGCATCCCCCAAGGGATCCAAAAGATCCGTGATGTCACCGTGAACCGTCACGGAAATTTTCCCGGGTTGGAACGCAAGCCGCCGGTAAAACGAATCGGCGACCCGGCGAACTTGGAATCGGATAATCCTGCAATCAAAGCGGCTGCTGAAATTAAGCAAGCCGAAGATTTGAAGATGCAGAAGATCAAAGCGATCAAGTTCTTGGCCAGCATGGGCTGTGGTTGCTATGACAAGGAAGGCAAAATCACCAAAGCCTTGCTCGCCGCGATGGACGATTGCACTCCAGATGTTCGCTTGGCGGCAATCGAAGCGATCGGGGACACTGCCAACGGAGAGTGCTGCAAGTCTTGCGGATCGACTTCTTGCTGCAGCGAGGCGGTTACGAAACGCTTGAGCGAAATCGCTTACGAGCGTGACGACAGCGGCTGTATGCTGGAACCGAGCGCCGAAGTTCGTGATGCAGCGAAAAAGGCACTTTGCGCGTGTTGCCCGAACCGAGCGACCGGGCCGATCGAAGAAGACGTGCCCGAGCAATTGCCAGAGGTTCCTGTACCGATTCAGGGTGAAACAGAAGACGACGACGAAGAGGAAGCGATTGAAGGTGAAGGGTCGGGTGTCGAGATGCAACTCGAATCCGAAACCACTGTTCTTGGCGGTAACGGAAAAACCTACGTCCTGAATCCGAGTTCGGATCAAGACGAGCTGATTTCGCCAAGTCACTATCCCGCGTCGACCGACGAATCGCGAGAAAGCTCGTCACAGTCGCTTCGTCCGATGCCCATGATTCTGGATTCCGCTCAGCAAAAGACTTCAAATCCGAGTGTCTCATCGGCCGTCGCTGTCAACCAGACGCCAACAACAAACGCAGACTCCGCAGCGAAAGGTGTGGAAGTCGGCACCGTTCGGATGATTGGCGGGATGGCCATTCGCCCGGTAACGATTTCACCCGTCTCCGCTATCGAGAACGAAGTCGAGTTCTCGCTCGATGACGCACCTGCCGCAGCGTCGAGTGCAGTCGAACCGCAGGCACCCAAGTTGGCACCGCGTCCGCGGCCCGTTGCTCTGCCGATCAAGCCGCAAGCGGTATCTGTGCCCGAATCACCAACTCAGCAGCAATCGGTGAGCCCAAAACAGTCACAAGCATTGGTCGTTGGCGTTGACCATCGAACTGGTAAAGTGGCTTTGCGAAGTGGGCAGCCGCTTCGTGTTGGTGCCTCCGTGACCGTTTATCATTCGTACCTTACCGGCGAACGCCTCGTCGGTCACTTGCTGATTCAATCGGTGCGTGGGTCGCAAGCGGTGGCGGTTGCGACCGATCGATCAGGACTGGAGCACATGGAGTCGGGTGACCGAGCGGTTTGTTTCTAGAACGCTAGCTCGTCATTCCCAGCTGACGCATTCGTGTTCTTAGCGTCGGTCGGCTGATTCCAAGACGCAGGCTCGTTTCGCTCAGGTTACCGCCACATGCCTTGAGCACGCAGGTCACAAGCAGACGGTCAATCTCATCGTGGATTTCGTTGCTGATCGAGTGTGAGCCCGCTTGTATCTTGCTTTCGATTTCGGCCACCACGCCTTCTCGCCAGGACTCCGTGAATGGTGCAAGCGGTTTGTCGGTTCGCCGATCGCCTGGCTGTAACGTCGCTGGCAAGAAAGAAGGCACGATGACTGGGCCGCTCGCTTTCAGCAAGGTTTGCTTAATCGCGCCTTGCAGTTCACGGACATTGCCGGGCCAGTCGTAGTCGACAAGCAATTGCATCGTTTCCGGTGCGATCGACAGGTAATCTTTTTCCAACTGGCGGGCAAAGCTACGGAAAAAGTGCTCGACCATCAGGGGTAAGTCATCGCCGCGGTCACGTAGCGCAGGCAGGTTAATCGTGAACTCATTCAACCGATAGTAAAGGTCGCTGCGGAAACTGCCTTCGGCGATAGCGGCATGCAGGTTCCTGTTCGTTGCTGCGATAATACGCACGTCGGTTTTGATCGGATGGGACCCGCCAACTCGCTCGAACTCCTTCTCTTGCAGGACACGAAGGAGTTTGGTTTGCATGACCGGTGACATGTCACCGATTTCGTCCAAGAACAGCGTGCCCTTGTCGCAGACCTCGAACTTGCCGATGCGCCGTTGATCGGCGCCAGTGAATGCACCTTTTTCGTGTCCGAACAATTCGCTTTCCAGCAAGTTCTCTGGAATCGCCGCGCAGTTGATCGCATGAAAGATCTGGTGGTGCCGTGCGCTGTGTTGGTAAATCGCCCGTGCGACAACCTCTTTTCCTGTACCGGTTTCACCCAGAATCAAAACCGTTACGTCACGAGACGCCACCCGTCCGATCGAGCGAAACACTTCGACCATCGATCCACACTTTCCGAGGATCGAATCTCCGGCGCCATCTTGAGTGCGTGTTTTGCCGACCAAATCACCTGGCAGAATCGCGGGACGCTTCGCCATACGCCCGGTTTCGAGCGCCGAATCGATCAAGGGCAAAATGTCATCGGGTTGAAAAGGTTTGGTGACGTAGTCGAACGCGCCATTGCTCATCGCGGTGATTGCCGTCTCGGCAGTTCCGTGTCCGGTGACCAAAATGACCGGGGTGCGTCGATCGATTTCATGCAGCTCGCTTGCAACTGCCAAACCGGAGCGGTCCGGCAATTGAATGTCGCATAGCACCGCGTCTGGGTGCGAGGTTCTAAACAGATCGATACCTTCGCGAGCGTTGTTGGCGGTGATGACGCGGTACTCCGGTTCGGGCAAGCACAATTGCATGCACTGCAAGATCAGCGGATCGTCGTCAATAACAAGCAGAGTCGGAACGTTCACGGAGTTGACGGTCAGTTGTTTGGGGTGTTGGTAGGCAGGAAAACCGCAAGGGTTGTTCCTTCGCCGATTTCGGATTGGACTTCGACGGCACCGCGATGGCTTTTGATGATACCAAGCGAGGTTGATAGGCCGAGTCCGGTGCCTTGGCCGCGCGGTTTGGTTGAGAAAAATGGTTCGAAGATTCGATCGCGAAGGTCAACCGGGATGCCACAGCCCGAATCGGCAATTTCGAGTTTGACGTAATCGCCGGGGGAAAGTTGGGTAAAGGAAAACAGTCGTTCCTCGTCAAGGTGAATGGGTGCGGCACGCAACGTCAGTGTTCCGCCTTCTGGCATCGCGTCACGCGCGTTGATTGCCAAGTTCATCACCAGTTGGCCGATTTCGGTTTCGTCGGCACGGATCAGCGGCAGCGCGTCTGGAACTGACATTTCCAACCGAATGTTGCTCTTCAGTGTTCGCTGCAAAATCGTTGCCATATCTTTTAGGACAGGAGCGATATCCAGGTCGACGGGTGTACCTTCACCGCCGCGGGCAAACGTTAGCAATTGCGCGATCAGACCGGCACCACGCGTCGCGGCTTGCTGAATGGTTTCCAGCAACGCGCCGCGGTTGATTTTTGGGTCTTCGCGTTGCAGCATCTGGCTGCTCATCAAAATCGGCGTCAACAGATTGTTCAAGTCGTGCGCGATGCCGCTTGATAGGGTTCCCAGCGATTCTAGGCGTTGACGTCGGCGGTCGACCAACTGAGTCTGGTTTTGTTGCTCACGGTCGAGGTCCAATACGACGACTCCTTCGCAGCGATTGCCCGCCATGATTCGCGTCAGGTGTCGTTCAATCAGCAACTGATTTCCGTCAGCGTCTTGGACTCGGAGTTCTCCGTTCCAGCTGGCATCGTTGCCGGGCGTGTTGGCATGCTGCGAGACGTGGCAGGTTTCACCGGATGTCACGCCGAGCACTTCGTCGGCGTTCTGACCGAGTATTTCATTAGCGGTATAACCGAATAAACGCTCAGCACCGGCGTTCCAAAACAGCACTCGACCAGACTCGTCTTGGACGTGAATCGCGTCCGGCAACTCTGACAGGAGCGTGGCATAGCGACGTTCATGACGATCCGCCTCACTACGCAACGACTTTTCCGCACGCCGTGAGAGATAAATCAGGGCTAGCAGCCCGAGTGTCACAAGTTGCCCATAGACCAAAAGCGATCGGATCATCTGTCGATCTTGGTTGAGCGACACAAGCGATTGCGCGTTAAAGCGATCGACTTCGCCGATCAATGATTGGAGCTGGGCTTGCAGTTGTTGCAGTGACGAGATCGGCGGTTCGTCCGATGATTCTGGGAGTATCATTCGTGGATCAGTCACGATCGATTGCACTTCGTCAATCGCCTCGGCGACATCGTCGTTGTCAAACGGTAGCGATTTTTGAATCGCGGCGGCATTTCCCGCGACGGTCATTTCCAACGCGAGTTGCCGTGTCCTCTCGATACGATCCAAAGCGACCAGACGGTGTGAGTCAACATTCGAAACGTAGTACCGCCACGCCTGTGCTGACGCTTCAAGCAACGAAAGTTGAAACCGGTTGATTGACCGACGAAACTCGCGACTGTGTTCGAGTTGACTTTCTAAGTCCTTGACTCGCTCGATTCGATCCAGTCCTATCCAAAGCGAACTGAATGAATAGAGGATGGTCAGCAGGAGCGACCCTGGGAAAACGAATTTTTGAATCATTCGAATGCTGTGCCGCGACGTCGTCCAACGGACAGGCGATTACTTGACCGTTTAGCTGCAGCCCCGGTTGAGACCCGAACGGGTTTTGTCAGCCTTTCGAGAGCCGATTGTGATCTTGGGTATGGAGTTTGCATTACACAACTTTCAGTCGACCTTTCCTGTCGCGTTCAAGTTTAACTTTTATGTCACCGTTTCCCATGCGGTTTCTCCTGTTTATGAACCCCAAATTTGCGCTCGCACCTGTCTCCACTTGTAGCCAGCCTTCAGTGGCGCAGACGGATGTGAACGGCAATTGGACGGGTTGCGATTGGGAGACCGAATTTGGTCCTCTCAAGCTAAATTTGAAAGGGATTCGAAGCCGCCAAGCGATGCTGGCCGCGAGTGCGACGCGGGGGCAAGAGGCGGAGCAATGGCGAGATGCGGCCAAATGGCTGCAGGCTTTAGAAGACGACGCCCGTAAAGCGAGTGAGTTCTGGCAGCTTGCCTGTCTTGCCGAGTCCAACGGCGAAATGGACCAAGCAGTGCGACTGCGCAGTGCGGGGGATGCGATTGAGGAGAAATACCCTCGCCATCCGGCTTCAAGGGGGGCGATTACCCACACCGGAAAAATGCCCTAGGAATGTGCCTGGGAACGCGGTAACGTTTTTTCCAGACGACCAAAACTCTTTCCATCGCTTCCAAGCCACCGAATAGCCGGCTTTGATTTCTCGAAGTCGGCTGATTTTGTTTTTGGGCCTCACTGGCTTGGGGATTCACTGCTGACCGAGATTTGCACCATGAATGACACCACCATCGAATCCAGCGCGGACGTCAAACGGCCTTGGGAAGAGGTGGTGCGCGTCGCCGAAGACGGAACCGTGGAAGAACTCTCGGCACTGCTCAATACGATGACAGTTGCCGAGCAAGCGTTCGTCTTTTCCCACATGGAAGACGAAGCCGAGGCCAACGTACTGCAGCGACTCCCCGCGGAGGACGCCGCCGAGCTGATCGGGCACCTCAACGAAAGCGAAGCGGCGCGGATGATCTCGCTTCTGGAGACGCCTGCCGCTGCGTCGATTCTGCAAGAGTTACCGATCGATGAACAGGCAGACTTGATCGGTGACTTGCCCGAGAAAGATGCCGAGGCGATTCTGCAGGAATTGCCACAGCAGGACGCGGATAGTGTCCGCGAGCTGACTGCCTATTCGGATAACGTTGCCGGCGGGATGATGGTCGTCGAAATGCTTCGGTTTCGAAGCGAAATGACGGTTGCCGAGGCCATTGAAGAAATCAATCGTGGCGCCGAGCACTACAGCGATTTGGATGTGCGCTATGCCTATGTCTGCGATGACGAAGGCAAGTTGGTCGGGGTGTTGCCGATGCAAAACCTTTTGTTTGTCAAGCGAAACCGAAAGCTTGGCGAGATCATGATCGCCAATCCACTGTCCGTTTTGACGACGGCGACGCTAGAGGAACTGGCTGAATTCTTCGAGAGCCACGTCTACTTGGGCGTTCCCGTGGTTGATGAGCAAGGCGTTCTCAAAGGCGTCTTGCATCGTGAAGCGGTCCAGTACGAAGAGGTCCGCGCGGCAGAAAACGACTACTTGAAGAGCCAGGGGATCGTCGGCGGTGAGGAACTGCGAACCATGCCGGTCTGGCTGCGTTCACGCCGCCGATTAAGTTGGCTGAGCATCAACATCGTGTTAAACCTTGGTGCCGCGGCGGTCATCGCCTACTTCCAAGAGACACTCGAAAGCGTGATCGCACTCGCTGTGTTTTTGCCCATCATCAGCGACATGAGCGGCTGCAGCGGAAACCAAGCTGTCGCGGTCAGCATGCGGGAACTGTCGCTTGGGATTATTCGCCCGAACGAGTTTTTCCGGGTGTGGTGGAAGGAGGTCGTTGTGGGGCTGATCAATGGCAGCGTCTTGGGGGCCCTGGTCGGTATTGTTGCGATCGTCTTTGACGGGAATCCTTACCTTGGTGCCGTCGTGGGGATCGCTTTATGCATCAACACCTTGGTCGCGGTGTCGATTGGTGGCGTGGTTCCGTTGCTGCTCAAGCGGTTCGGTTTTGACCCGGCCGTCGCAAGTGGGCCGCTGCTGACAACCGTCACGGACATGTGTGGGTTTTTCCTGGTGCTCGGACTGGCTACGATGTTCCTTGCTCGCTTGGTTTAGCATGAACGCGACGGACTGGAAAAGGGTGCCGAGTTTTGCAAGATTTTTATTCGCTACTGCGTCAATTGGTTCGTGAACCGGCTGTGGTCGGTTTAGAGGATCTGTTCTTTCAGATCATCCGACGCGAACTTGAAGATTTGTCGATCGAAGTCACCCAGTACCTCGGGCTGTTGGTTGCGACCGGTAAAAATCCAACGCGCGGGTATGTTTCCGCCCACGTCGATCGCAACGGGTTGTTGTGTACGGGACCCAATGAATTCCAGTATGCGGCTTTCATTGCGGGAAACCGAGGGGAGCTCAATGGCGATTCGATTTCCGAACAGTTCATGGACACGATCGCAGGTCGTTTCCGTGGATCGCGAGTCGAAGCGCACTCACCGCGTTCAGGCGTCTATCTGGGACAAGCCGAAATTCTCGATGCTTCGATCTGTACCCGCCGTCGGAACCTAATTTTTAAGCTCGACGGTTTGGAGTTTTTGCAGCCGGGAACTCCGATCTCGTTTGTTGACCGTTTGCAAGTTACCGAGCAAACCATTTCGGCTCAGCTGGATAACGTCGTTAGCGTTGCGATGGCGATCGATCTGTTTCGTCAGGGCTATCAAGGCACCGCGTTCTTTACCGCTGGCGAAGAAGGTGGCCGTAGTTGGCGATACCTTGCAGAGTGGTTTCAACGACATGATCAATCCACCGACCGACTGATTGTGCTCGACACCAGCCCCTTTCCTGACATGAAGGAAGTCGGGAAACAGGATGTGGTCTTGCGTTGGAAAGATGCCAACGGCGAGTTCAATCGAAAACTGACGAAGCAAATCGCTGTCGTTTGCGATGAGATGTCGATTCGTTATTGCTTCAAGGATGAATACATCGAAGCGATCAACAAGACTCGTGAGAAGCCGCAAAGTCTAGGCCGGACAGAGCTTGGGCGATTGATCAGCGCGTTGCGTGAGACGGTGCAAGGCACCACCATCCAGTTGCCCACGACGGCGTATCACACCCAATCGGAAACCGCCAACCGAACAGCAGTCGAAGCGATGATGTCGCTGTTGAATCGACTGCTGATCGACTAGTGATCGGCGGCTAGCTCGACCACGATGGTCACGTCATCTCAACGTGGCCATCGCAGTCGCATATTCTAAAGGTCACGCGGCCTGTTCTTCGTTCTCGTCTCCTGACTCCTTGAAGTCCCAAGAGGAGCTGCCTTGGTCGTCGTCGTCTTGCTGGCAAAACGATGACCAGTTTTTCTGCCGAGGGTAATCGCGATCACGGTAGCGATCGTGCTCGCCCCAGCTCCCTGGCTCTTGGAACTCACCTTTACGTTGGTTGAACTTTCGCATTTGGTTGCGTTTGTTCTCGCGTGACATTTTATCCCTAGTTTGGAATGTAGCCCGATGGTATGAAACAGATTCTACTGGAGTCGGTCTCGGATCATTTCTGTCAGGTATTCGGTGACGCCAGACTTGGAAAAAAGCTTTCCAAGCATTGGAAAGAAATTTTCCACCTTCAGGTCTGCCGCGCCTCGAAATGACAGGTTGGATGCTCGTGGCCGCTCGCGACGATTCTTTGGCACACGGCGTGCCGTATTTGGCAAAAATATAGGCTTCATTTTGATGCCTTCAATTTCTCAAGGGAAAACCGAGCCGGAAGGCTTGTTCAGTGTCGCTTTCTATTCCTATTGAAATTCGTCCCCAGCCGAACGAAACGACGTGCGGCCCGAGTTGTTTGGATGCGGTTTACCGGTACTGGGACGTCTCGGTCGAAGGCTCGCATCCGTTGGACACGATCGAACAATTGCCAGGCGGCGGAACGCTCGCTGTTCAATTAGCGATCGACGCTTTGCGTCGTGGCATGGAAGCAACCATCACGACGTTCAATTTGCACCTCTTTGATCCCACCTGGTTTCGTCACCAGTCCGAAGCTTCGTTTGGTGAGCATTTGGCCGATAAGCTTCGGCGGCAGTTGGTGATCAAGCGTGACGACCCGACCGTCGATGCGGTGCGTTTAGGGCGGTCAACCAAGGCGTACATCGAGTTTTTACAACTTGGTGGCCAGGTCCGGATGCAGCCGTTCGAAGAGACTGTGATTTCCCGTCCGCTCGCTCACGGACTGCCGATTTTGTGTGGGCTCAGTTCGACTTACCTCTACCAAGAGGCGCGTGAACGCGAATCAGAGTCTGAACCGGGAAAGTTTAAGCCGGATGACACCGGCGGTTTTCCGTCTGGACACTTCGTCGTGCTTCACGGTTATGATGCCTCGTCGGGTGAAGTGGAGATCGCGGATCCACTTCACGACAACCCCTTTTCAAGTTCACATCAGTATCGAGCTTCGTTTCATAAACTGGCTACTGCCATCTTGCTCGGTATCGTCACCTACGACGCCAATTTGCTGGTCATCGCGCCAGCGGGATCGCCATTGTGAAAACGCTGCTTGTGCTGGACCCGGAAGATCAATGGATCGTCGATCCCTGGTCACAAGATCATGCCGACGTTCAAGTTGTCACGCCATCGGAATACCTGACAGATACCACCGAAGGAATCGCGCGTTCAATCCGGGTGTGTAACCTTTGTCGGTCCTACCAGTATCAATCGACGGGGTACTATGTCTCATTGCTTGCGGAGGCACGTGGGCACCGTCCATACCCGGACGTGTTGACCATCGGCGACATCTCGCTCTCGCGAAGTGTTCGTTTGGTTCCCCCGTCTCTCGAAACGATCATCGAGACCGCACTCTCGCCGCTGACCTCTGACGAGTTTGTGCTCAGCGTTTACTTTGGCGAAAACTTGGCCAAACGTTACCAGCGGTTAGCGAAGGCGATTCAGTCGCAGTTCAATGCGCCGCTGATCCGGTGTCGGTTCAAGAAGCGAAAGAAATGGCGGATTCAAAGCGTCTCGGCGATCTCGATCGTTGACGTGCCTGAAAGTCACCGCGAATTTGTCGCAGAAGCCGCACACCAGCACTTCGCGCGTAGTACGGTGAACCGCTCAAGTTATCGACCGCCACGTTACGATCTTGCGATCTTACAAAACCCGGCCGAAGGTGATTTGGCGCCGTCGTGTCCAAAGGCACTCAAACGCTTCGTCAAGGCGGCCGCGGAAGAAGACGTCCGAGCGGAACTGATCACGGCAAGCGATGCGGGCCGGTTGTTCGAGTTCGATGCACTTTTGATTCGTGAAACGACTTCGGTCAATCACCATACCTATCGACTCGCTCGCCGCGCGGAAGCATCGGGGATGGTTGTCATTGACGATCCAATGTCGATCCTACGCTGCACCAATAAGGTGTACTTGGCAGAGTTGTTAGCCCGTGCAAAAGTCGCCGCCCCGCCGACAACGATTTTACATCGTGACGATTGGAATGCCGGTCGCTGTACGTTGGAACTGCCTTGCGTCATCAAGCGTCCCGACAGTGCGTTTTCACAAGGTGTCGCAAAAGCTGAATCGCGTGATGAGCTTGAACGGTTGTTGCAGGAGTACTTTGCCGATTCGGATCTGGTGATCGCACAGCCTTTCATGCGAACTGATTTCGATTGGCGAATCGGACTGATCGATGGACAGCCGCTGTTTGCATGCAAGTACCACATGGCACGCGGGCACTGGCAGATTGCCAAACATGACCCCGCAGGCGAAAAGCCAAGCTTCGGGAAATGCGAAACGATGCCGGTTGAGACGGCGCCGAAGAAGTGCGTGGCGCTTGCCAAGAAGGCGGCGTCGCTAATCGGCGAAGGCTTTTATGGCGTCGATATCAAACAGAGCGGCAACGAATTTTATGTGATCGAAATCAACGACAACCCCAATCTCGATGCCGGTGTCGAGGACAAGGTGCTTGGGCAAGAAGTCTATCGGCGAATCGTGCGTTCCTTGGTTCGTCGAATCGAGAAACCACGCCACAACTAAAGCAAGTGAGCAAAAAACAATCACAATGGCACTGAAGCTTTTTGAAGCGTTCGGGATTGAATTGGAATACATGTTGGTTGGTCCCCAAACGTTGGCAGTGCGTCCAATGGCGGACAGCTTTTTAGCTCGGCTGAGCGACGGTCGTGTCGAAGGTGAAGTCGAGCGTGGTGACGTGTCCTGGTCAAATGAGCTGGCACTGCATGTACTGGAATTGAAAGCGACACAGCCGACGGCCGATTTGCCTGGGCTGGTGCGATCGTTCCAGGGTGCGATCGCCAGCGTTCAGTCCGAGCTCGACCGTTGTCAGCTGCGATTGTTGCCCACCGCGATGCATCCGACGATGGAACCGAGGACGGACGTCGTGTTGTGGCCGCACGAGTATCACGAGGTCTATGACGCCTTCGACAAAAAATTCGATTGCCACTCTCATGGATGGGGAAATGTTCAAAGCGTGCATTTGAATTTGCCATTCGACGGTGATGCAGAGTTTGAACGGCTGCATACGGCAATCCGATTGGTGCTTCCGTTGCTTCCAGCACTCGCGGCGAGTTCGCCTGTCGTTGACGGCCGCGAAACCGGGCTCGCTGATACCCGTTTGCATCACTACGTGCGTCATTGCAACGAGATGCCATGTTTGATGGGAGAGGTGATTCCTGAACCGCTACGCAATCAGGACGAGTATGATTCGGTGGTTTACCAACCGATCCGCGATGCGTTGCAACTCGCCGGTTGGTCGGAGTCGATGCGACCGGAGTTTCTGAATGCTCGCGGTGCGATCGCGAGATTTGATCGCGGCTCGATTGAGATTCGGGTGATGGATGTGCAGGAATTTCCTGAGGCTGACGTCGCGATTTGTGCAGCCGTGGTTGCTTTGTTGAAGCTGATGACGAGCGAACATTGGCAGTCAATGGAGCAGCAGTTTGCTGTCCCGACTAAGACGCTCAGGCATATTTTTGACGACGTGATCGTCGATGGAGAAAAGACGGTACTCGACGACGCGCAGTTCCTGGCATGCTTTGGATGTCAGAAATCAACAGTGACAGCGGTCGACTTGTGGCGGGACCTGCTCGAGCAGATTAGGGAATCCGACGAGACCGTAGCAGAGCTTTTTGCGCCGCTTCAGACCATTCTGGATCACGGGACATTGTCGACGCGAATTCGCCGGGTGTTCCGTCGGACATTTGACCAAGCGGATATCGCGGGGATTTATCAGGGATTGGCTCGCTGTCTGTTGCAGGGCAAGTCGTACGTTGCCTGATGGCGTTTGTACGAGACGGATTCGTGATCTGATCTGACTTTAAACGGTTGGCGGTCGCTTAGGATCCTTTAGAGCGTTGCGGTTGGCCCGCGAACCTGTTCTCGAACGCCATTCACCTCGCACGGCATTCGTGGTATCAAGTTCGCTTGAAAAGCGTTCATAAAAGCGATTCGGTAATGTCGCGACGTTTCCAAACACACAAGACTTTCCCTCGTCACGTTACGAGCCATCTCGATCAATGAATCAAGCGATTGACCTAAACGAATATGAAACGCAGCTGATCGTCCGTCGGATGAAGTTGGACGATTATGATCGGCTCGTCGAGATGCAGCAAAAGTGTTTCCCGACGATGCAGCCTTGGGGAAAGGATCAGATTGAGAGTCAATTGGAGCGTTTTCCTGAGGGGCAAATCGTTGTTGAGATCGATGGCGTAGTCGTAGCTTCCTCGTCAAGTTTGCGTCTCAACTACGATGATCACCAAGAATGGCATGACTGGAAAAAGTCGGCGGATGCGGGGTACATTCGCAACCATCAACCGCATGGTGACGTGTTGTACGGGATCGAGATTATGGTCGATCCCGATTATCGCGGGATGCGACTGTCACGTCGTTTGTACGACGCACGCAAGGAGTACTGCGTTGTACAAAACATCCGTCGGATGATCGTTGGCGGGCGTTTACCGGGATACCACAAGCACGCCGAAACGTTGAAGGCGAGCGAATATGTTGACCGGGTGATGAAGAAGGCGATTTATGATTCGGTGCTGACCGCACAGATTGCGAATGGGTTTTCGTTGCAGGGCCTGATACCGAACTATTTGCCTTCTGATGTTGAGAGCTGTGGTTACGCGACGTATTTGGAGTGGCGTAACCTGGATTACATGCCGAAGTCGAAACGCACGCTGCGGCGGATTGTTGATTCAGTCCGTATCGGTGCAGTGCAATACGAGATGCGAGCGATCAAAGGGTTCGATGACTTGGCGAAGCAGGTCCGCTACTTTGTCGACGTAGCCGGCGATTACAAGTGCGACTTCGTCTTGTTTCCCGAATTGTTCTCGGTGCAGCTTCTGTCGACGTTGCCGAACATGCGTCCGGGTGAAGGGGCACGTCGGCTAGCCGAGTTCACCCCGCAACTGTTGGAATTGTTTGCGGAGTTAGCGGTTGCCTACGACGTGAACCTAATCGGTGGTTCGCACCTTGTTGTGGAGAACGAGCGATTGTTCAACGTCGCTTACTTGTGCCATCGGGATGGCAGGATTGATAAGCAGTACAAGTTGCACATCACTCCGGCGGAACAGCGATGGTGGGGCGTCGAGCCTGGCAATCGGCTCGAGGTCTTTGATACCGATTGCGGGAAAGTCTCTATCCAGATTTGCTACGACAGTGAGTTCCCCGAGCTAAGTCGTTTGGCGGTGGAACAGGGGGCGAATTTGATCTTCGTTCCATTCAACACCGACACACGCAACGGCTATCTACGTGTTCGGCATTGTGCGGCGGCGCGGTGTATCGAGAACGAGGTGTATGTGGCGATTGCGGGATGCACGGGGAACTTGCCGTTTGTCCAGAACGCAGACATCCACTACGCCCAGTCGGCAATTTTGACGCCGTGTGACGTCACGTTCGCACGCGACGGGATTGGGGCGCAGGCGAACGAGAACATCGAGACGGTTGTGATCCACGATGTCGATTTAGAGCTATTGCGACGCCACCGTATCAGCGGTTCCGTCCGCAACTGGAACGATCGCCGCACGGATCTCTACGAAGTCATCCAAAAGAAGGTCTAGAGGCCGGGATCGAAAGTCGACGGAACGGCAGGAGCGACGCCGGCACCGCCGGGGCGTTTGCATTGCACGTTTGACTCCGGAGGAGTCCGCGTCGGTAGCTCGGGGTGCCAACCCCGAGATTGCGACGCGAACCACATACTCGCCCCGGAGGGGCCGGCGGTGCAAATTCTGTATCTGCACAATGCCCCGAACACTTCGCACCAATCACTACTTCGCACGCCTTTGCTCGCACCGCTTCTTTGATGTTCCCTGGTATTTCTATGCCTGGCGTGTCGCGAGAGGGGGTGTCGTCATTGTTGTTCTCGTGAATTGCGGGTGGCACCTTTCGGCAGCGAGGTGGTGAATGGGTTTTCACAGTTCGGTGTGCTTTCCTATAATCGATGGCTTAGTCACGTCCGTCACGATGCCCGTGTTGTCTGCTTTGTGAACGAATCTACTAACGAATCCGAGAAAGAAGACGTTCAGTGCGCCGCTTATCTGAAAGCGGTTGCCGATCCCTTGCGTCTGAAAGTCATTCGCGCTTTGCAGGTTGGGCCGCTCGCCGTGTCCGATATTGCCGAACTTCTCGGGCAAGAAGTTGGGACTGTTTCTCATCATCTGCGGGTGCTTTTTCATGCCAACATCGTGCAGACACGCCGTGAGGGGAAGTACATTTACTATTCCCTCAGTGACGAAATCCTTGACGCAAAGAAACGCAAAAGTGATGCGGTTCTGGACTTCGGTTGCTGCCGTTTGGACGTCCGAGACTGATACTGATCCATGGAACCCCGTTCGCTCCATGCCAGTCTGACCCCGTTTGACAAGGTCACAGCTACGGAATTGGACCATTGGCGAGCACTGCGGGAAACAGATTCAAACTATCAGTCGCCATTTTTCGCGGTTGAATTCGCGCAAGCTGTTCACCATTCACGCCTCGATGTAGACGTAGCAATCGTGCGTCGCAGACACGACCCGATCGCGTTTCTGCCACTTCATCGAAAAGGGAAACACGCGTATCCCGTCGGTCGCTTCTTAAACGACGCGCATCAACTGATCAAAGCTCCCGACGAAAATCTCGGCCTAACTTGGTTGGTCACGAAGCTGGGATTGACCGCGTTTCATTTTCATGCCCTCATCGGAGAACCGTTGGATCGTTTGCCGGCTTGGACGTGCCAGCAACAAGTCCGATCCTTTCGCTGTGATATCGGCGATCAACCGGACGAGTATCTCGCCAGCCTGTGCTCGCGACACAATACCGTCCGGCGACAGAGTCAAAAGACTCGAAAGCTCGCTCGCGAAGTCGGCCCCGTCACCTTCGAATTCGATTGCCGATGTCACGATAATCTGCGTCAAGCAATCAACTTGAAACGCGAACAATATCAACGGACGCATACTCTGGATTTGTTTGCGACACCGTGGACAGTGAAACTAATCGAATCCCTTTTCCATCGCCCGACGGATAGCAGAGGGCCACGCGGAATCCTCTCTACGCTTTTCGCAGGTGACCAAATGGTTGCAGCGCACTTCGGCTTGTGGGAAGCCGATCGGCTACACTATTGGTTCCCTGCTTACGACCCCGCATTTTCCAAGTATTCGCCGGGCACGGCCCTGTTCGTTTCGATTCTTCAGCAAGCTGGGCAGCACCGCGTACGGTGTATCGATATGGGATATGGCGAGCAGCCGTACAAACGGAAGCAAACGGACTCGACCGGCGTTGTCAGTCAAGGGTGTGTCTCTCCATCACTCGCCTATCGCGTGCTAAATTGCGGCCGTAACCGTGCAATCCAGGCGTCGAAGTCGTTGCCAATGCGGCAGCCTTTGAAGAGAATTGGGCGAACGATTTGGCCAAGCGCCGGTCACTCGAAATTGCAATAGCGCCCGATCGATCCGGGCTAAGAACTCCATTCATGCAAGCGATGAAGTCCCACACAGTACCGACCCATTCAATCAGTCGTCGTCATTTACTGCGTGCCATCGGTGCGGGGGCGATCTTAACCACTGGCTGCCCGATGTCGATGCCCGAGACTTTGCCGGGCCAGCAGGACGCTTCAACCGCAACCGACTCGGATTCCCCGAGCGTCGAACAAGTGATCGAACGCGTCGAGAAGACGCTGGTCCGCGAAAAGCAATCTCGCGGGTTGTCGACGATGGTCAATGGAGCTTGGCAGATCTTCCACGGCATTCTGGCCTTCGCGAACGAATTCACGATCGATACCCCCGAAGGCCGACAAAACGCCGTCGAGTACTTCGCGGCAGGCGGCGTCTGCGACGGTTTTCGTCCGCGTATTGGTAATCGGTTCGGCGACGGTACCTACGGTTACCTCGTCGACCTTCAAGCGAGCACCAAAGTCGGCCAAGGCCACCGCGACCAATGGCTCGCCGTGCTCGCACAAGCCGGACAACGGCTCGACGCAGAATGGAAAATCGAAGACACGTCGATGCGAATCGAGAACTGGATGCGGCAAGCCGAGTTTGACGTACCGATCAATTACGAGGCCGAATTCAGTTGGACGCTGATCCCGCTCTCGTTTTACCGTCCAACGGATTACCGCTGGACCGCACGCGACGGTGACACGTATAGCACCGAGTTATTGGTCGAGTCCGAAGTGCTTCGAGATCTGTCTGCAAGCGTTTGCGGGGGGACACATCGGCTGATCGGAATCGCCTACGCTCTACGAAATCGTCGGGCCGAAGGAAACTCGCTTAACGGTGTCTGGGCCCAAGCCGAAGATCACTTAGCATCGGCTCTGGAAATGGCGCGCCAGAATCAAAACCCGGATGGTACCTACAGCACCGCGTACCTGCATCGTCCGGGCTGGTGTAGCGATTTGGGCGAGTCGCTGGGAACGACCGGCCATGTTTTGGAGGTCATCGCGGTTGCCGGCGACGACTCCGTTCTAAAGGAGCCGTGGGTGCGTCGCAGTGTCAACAAACTTTGTGACATGCTGGAGCTTTGCCGCGAAGTCGACTTAGAATGTGGAGTTCTTTATCACGCATTGCACGGTCTGGTCGAATACCAACGCCGATTGACCGCATAGGGTCGATCGGCGATTGAATATCGCGACGCGGAGCTTTTGCCGACATCGCGATCAACTTTGGTGGTAGCGTGAACTATTCGTAGATCGGATAGAACGTGTTGAAGGCTTTTTCGCCGAAGTCGCCGGGATCATTGAAGCGCCGATCTTGGTTCATCGACGTCAAGTTCTCCATCTGTTTCTCGTTCAACTCGAAATCGAACAGAGCAAGGTTCTCGCGAAGACGATCTTTCTTTGATGTCTTGGGGACAATGGACGTCCCACGTTGAATGGCCCATCGCATCACGACTTGAGCCGGCGTGCGACCGACCTCGGCGGCAACCGACTTTGTCTCTTCGCGATCGATGACGCCTTCACCTTGTTCAGCCATACCGATCGAATAGTACGATTGTGCACCAAGGGGTGAGAACCCGGTGACATGGATGTCTTGTTCGGCGCAGTAGCGAAGCAATTTTTGCTGCGTGAGATACGGATGCAGCTCGATTTGTAACACCGATGGCTTTTGCGAGGAGGATGCGATCAAGTCGCGGATCAACGAGACACCGAAATTGCAGACACCGATATTTCGGACCAGCCCGGAGGTCTTTTGTTCGATCATCGCATTCCAAGTATCAATGATCGGTACCAAGTCTTCTTTCATCGCCGGATTTTCGGCATCCGGTTCGAAGAACCACCCCGGTGGGTATCGTTTTTCAGGAGCGACGTAGGCGAGCGAAATTGGAAAGTGAATGTGGTACAGGTCGAGATAATCCAAGCCGAGATCGGCAAGCGATTTTTCCAGCGCCGGACGGACGTGTTCAGGCCGGTGATAGGTATTCCAAAGCTTGCTCGTTACCCATAGATCCTCGCGTTTGACCAACCCTTCTTCGATAGCCGCTTGAATCCCTTTTCCTGCTTCGACTTCGTTGCCGTAGTCACAGGCGGCGTCGATATGGCGATAACCGATTTCGATCGCGTCACGAACGACTTGGGCGGTGTCAGACGGATCGATTTTCCAAATTCCCAATCCCACCGCAGGAATTTTGTCGCCGCCACTAATCGGAAACACGTCGCTCATTCAAATTACCTCGAGTCTGTTAATTGATTCTCTATGGCATCTTCCCAGACGCAGCGTGGTCTGAGAAGCCGCCGAGGTCGCGGCTTTGGGGAGTCAGAAAATGGTGCTGCAAAAGGTTGTCAATTTTCGCTACCCTGATATGCCTCTTTACCCGGCTACTTAGACGAAATTGCCAGAGCTTTTCCGATGGATCGAGACGAATCGATTGCGCGCTCGTTGCTGATGGGCTTGAGCAATGATGGCTTGGAAAACGTGTTGTCGGCGTTTCAGCCGAAATCGTTCGAAGCGGGATCGACGATCGTCCAGGCTGGTGAATCCGGTGACGAGCTGTTCCTGATCACTGCCGGACGTGTGCGGGTTTGGTCGGGAGAGGGACCAGCGGTTGCCGAGCGAACGCTCAGTATGATGGGACCAGGTGAGCACTTTGGCGAAGCATCCGTGATCTCGGGCTGTCCGCGGAGTGCGACAGTCAGCGCGATCACTTATGTTGAAACAATGGTGCTCTCTGGCGATGACTACCGTCGCTTGGTGAAAACCTATCCCGAGCTCCTTGAAAACGTCACGCGGTCGTTGACTCGTCGACTGTCGCAAATGAACGCGGCCCGGCAAAGTGACCGCAAAGCGAAGCGTGGGTTGCATTCGGTCGCGGTGATCGTTCAAAACCCCGAAGGCTGGCGACTTGCGGAAGCATTGGTGGCAACGCTACGCGCGTCGGACCGCATCATCCAACCCATAGTGGTATCAGATACCGAAAACCAATGTCCGGCAGATTTTGACCGGGACGCGATCATCGTACAGCCGCGTGATCTCGGAATCACGATCGCCGAGCGGATTGACCAATCCCTGTGTGTGACGGTCGCGCACGGGCCAGACGCGACCCATGCCGCGGTCCAGGAGTGCAACCGCGTCGTCTTTGCGGTTTCAGCAAGCCAAGGAATTTCCGAATCCAATCAAACGTATCTCGAGTCGATTCCGGTTCATCGTCGTCCAGTTCAGGCGTTGATGTTCGATGGCGATCAACCGGTACGCCCGATAATGAATCAGAGTGATACTGCGATTCGATGTCGGTTCCACGGAAAAGGCATTGCCGCGAGGTTTGATCCGGCAAGTGTGACAAGGTTGTATCGGGCGCTTGCGGGTCGCCGGATCGGACTTGCGCTCGGCGGAGGCGGTGCACGCGGCATCGCCCACATTGGTGTCTTAGAAGTCCTCCGCCGCGAAGGAATCGTGTTCGATTCGATTGCCGGAACCAGCGCCGGTGCGATCGTCACTGCCGCGATTGGAATCGGGTTCCCCGCCGAAGAAGTAGGCAATTTTTTCCGCAAAGAAATGGTGCCGCCAGCGATCATGGCCTCCCGTTCGGCACTGCGCCGCATCTTTTTATTGCACAGTTTCCGTGGCGGACGATTTGAAGCGAAGCTTCGACGTTACATGAGTCAATTGACGTTTGAGCAGGCTGATTTGCCACTCGCGATCACAACGTTGGATTTGATCAGCGGCGAGCAACAGATTCGACGCTCTGGCGATTTGGTCCAAGCGGTTTTGCAAAGTATCAATCACCCGGTCTTCGGCCGGCCGATCATTCAAGACGGTCAAATGCTGGTCGACGGAGGTGTTTTGATGAACGTCCCCGCGTCAGTGCTGCGGAGCGAGGGCTGTGACCAAGTGATTTCGATCGATGTTGGGTCCACCATCACCACCCACTATGGGAAAGATCGACGTGGCAATTTGAAGAAGCCAAGTTACTTTTCTACACTTTTGAGGGCAATGGATATCAGTCGGCGTCATTGTAGCGCCCTGCATCGCGAAGAAAGTGACCTGATAATTATCCCCCAAACCAGCGATTTTCGGATCGAAGACTTCCACGCGGTCGACGCACTCATTGATGCCGGGAGAGAGGCGGGCGAAAAGGCGGTCGAAACTGTCAAGAACTTGATCAACTGACCGCACAATGACGACCACCACGGCGAACGATACATGAACCTTGCAAACGATTTCGGACAACCATCGGCCGACGAACTGTTGGTCCAACAGATTCGCGATGGAGACGCACAAGCGTGGCAGTCGCTGATCGAACGCTACGAAGGCAGACTGCTTGCGTACACGCGTAGCCGGATCCGCGACGCCGCTGCCGCCGAAGATATCGTTCAAGAAGCGTTCGTCGGCTTCCTGGTCAGCCTGCCAAACTACGACGGAAATCGACCACTTGAAAGCTACCTGTTTTCGATCTGCGCATACAAGCTGACCGATCACTTGCGCCGCGAAGGTCGTCGCCCAACGATTCAGCTGCAAGGTCACAAGAGCAGCAGCAGCGAAATCGATCTGCCCGGCGGAGCTCGGATGGCAAGCAGTATTGCTCGAAGTGTCGAACGCAAGAATCTTGAAGCTAACGCAATCGCCCAAGCAATCGAGGAACAGATCGGGCGTTGGAAAGACTCCGGCAATTTCGTCAAACTGCAAGCGATGGAGTTAATCGTTGTGCTTGGCTGGGGCAACAAGCAAGTTGCCGAGTCCCTCGGTCTGACCGAGCAACAAGTGGCGAACTACAAAAGCGATTTCCAAATTCGCATGCGGTCGATCATTAAACGGGCTGAACTCGACGAGAGCGTTTTTCCAGAACTGGGATCGGCAGAAGCATAACCCGTTCTGTGAATCGCTAGCCGTTCGTCGGAATCATTCCGGGCATACCTGTGGTCATCAGCTCGGTTGCCGGAATCGGCGCGACACCTGCTTTCTGGCACCAGTGTCCCCAGATTGTGCGATAAGCATTCTCGACTTCCGTAACAAAACGTTGTTCATTGGCGATCGTGCGAATCACTTGGTCGCGCAGGTTCTGCCGGAGCGAGACCAATCGGTCGATGTCGCTCGCCAAGCTTGCGACTTTGACGCCATAGTCTTCTTCGTCGGCCGCAATCCAATCGGGATAACCGAGGTGGTGCACAATTCCTGCCGTTCCGCGCGACGGTCGACTGTTGCCATAGACCGCAACCAATGGAATTCCCATCCATAAGGCTTCCATCGTCGTCGTGCCCCCCGCCCAAGGCGTGGCGTCGAGGGCGATGTCGATTTCACGGTAAATTTCTAGGTAGGAATCTCCGGTGATTTGATTCCGGATTTCAATTCGAGCGTCAGCAACGCCGCGTTCGATCAGCGACGACCTTACTTCATGCATCGAAAGCTCGTTGAATTGCGTGTTGAAGAGCAGAAGTGCCGCATCGGGGCAGGCTCGTAGTGCAGCGGTCCAGTAGTCCAATGTCTTCGAAGAAATCTTGAACGGACGATGCAAAGATCCCAGTGTGATTCGGCCACGCTCGATCGAAGGGAGCTTTGAAATCTCCGGTGCATCCGGTGGCGGTTGAAATGAAAATGAACCACCCGGAATCCGAATCAGTTGCTCGGTATGGTACGTCGGTTCATCGTGTGGGTTTTGGACTTCACATGTAAAGGTGTAGTCGATCGCATCAAGCCCGGTTGTGTTTGGGTACCCAAGCCAGGAAATCTGAATCGGTGCGGGTTTGATCGACCATGCCGTCAAGCGGTTGCCGAGCGTGTGTCCGGAAAGGTCAACCAAAATGTCAATTCGATCGTCGAGGACTTGCTGTGCGACTTGTTGATCCGAATAGCCGTAGGTCACACGCCAGTGATCGGCGAGAGATTTCAATCGTTGCGTCATCTGGTCGTTAACGCCAGACTCGTAATAGCAGAATGTCTCGAACTGCTGTTTATCACGAAGACGCAATAGCGGTTCAAAGAATCGCGCGACGGCGTGCATGCGAAAGTCGCCTGACGCGTACCCAATCCGTAGAGGGCGATTGGGGGTGCGATCGTTGGTGTGAACACAAATGGGCGTTTTGCAGCCATGCAGTTCGCCCCAGCGGACATGCTCTTCGAAGATCGACTCAGGGGAGAGCGACGGATCTCCAGTCATTAGGTAACACAGACTTCCGTGCGCGTCACTCATCGCTGGATCAATGTGCAATGCCTTTTTAAAGCAATCGTATGCTTCCTGACGCCGTTCCGAATCCAAGTGCAGGTAGCCGATCGAACATAACGCGTCGGCATCGTTTGGTGACAATTGCAATCCATGTGTAAGTGCCTTTTCGGCGGCTTGCAAATCACCGAGTTCTTGCAGGGTTGTGCCAAGAAAGTGAAACGCTTTCGCCGAGTACGGGAACGCAACAGTCATCTGTTTGAACAGTTCTGCCGCATCTTCAACTTCACCGATTTGCAGGGTCGCGCGTGCATGCGTCAAGCGGGAGGCCAAGTCTTCAGGACGTGCCGGAATCACTTGATTCAGCACATCAATTGACTCTTGAAAGCGACTTTGTCTGCGAAGGCATTCCCCGAGGTTTCCGAGCACGTCAAGATTGTCTGGGTCCCGTTTCAATAAGTCCCGATAGATCACTTCGGCATCGTGGACTTGGTTTTGGCGAACCAGGCAATTCGCTAGGTTCATGGACGCTTGTGGGAAGTCGGGTTGGATCGCAAGGGCAGTCGTCAAATGTTCGCGAGCCAGTTCAGGCTGGTTCGATTCCAAATACAAGACTCCGAGGTTGCTTTGGAACTCGGCATTGTTTGGCGTGATTGAAAGGAGGTGTTTCAGCAGGCTGATTGCGTCGGCAGTATTGCCGTTCGCATGCAGGACCAAAGCCATGTGGCCGAGCATTTCGGGATCATCCCCGCCAAACGTTCTGGATTGTTGAAGACACTGAAGTGCGTCGGCGTGGGCGCCGGCGCTATAGAGGGCCATCCCCAGCAGGTGCCATGCCTGAGAATGTGTGGGCGATTCGCTGATGATCTGAATATAGATCTGCTTGGCGGAATCAAGTTGGCCGGCGCGATGCAGCATGATGGCGTTCGATAGCTGCTCGCTGTGCGAGTCGAGTGCAGGCGGTGCAGATTTCGGGCGACGTCGTTTGGGAAGTGATTTTGATTTGTTGCGTGCCATGGTCTGTACCGATGCGCCCATTCGAAGCGTCAATGAATTCGCTTAAACGCCACCGAAAACTCCGATTTGAGTGGGTGACTTGAGTGTTTTTCGGCAACGTGTCTCGGCAGTATTCACGAGTTCGACCAATTGATCGCCAGACTTAGGCCGCGTCCGAGGCGAGAACAGCTATACCGCGGCGAATGGGTTCGCTAATCGTCGGACAAAAATCTGTGGGTGCCCGCAGGATGCCGTTCCTGAGGGTTTCCGGACGAGTGTCTGGCAAGTACAGAGATGGCGGCGTTTGCACTAGAATGAGCTCACCGTTGGCGACGCTTCACCGTCGAGTCGAGCTACCTCCCTCTTAATCCCAAGGTCCCCACAATGAAACGAGCGATCACGTTTGGCCTGGTCGTTTCCCTGCTAAGTGGTCTGATGTTCGCGTCACCAAGTCACGCGGACGAGCCATCACAACAGGCGATGGAATTGGATGTCACCATTCAAGTCCGGATGCGTTACCTGATTTCATTGCCAGAGGACTATTCAGCCGACGGAAAGCCGGTGCCTTTGCTTCTGTTCCTGCATGGAGCTGGCGAACGCGGAAGCGATTTGAACAAAGTGAAAAAGCATGGTCCGCCAAAGCTGATTGAGGGCGGTAAATCAATGCCGTTTCTCGTGGTATCGCCGCAATGTGAATCGGGGCAACGGTGGGAGCCTTATCAGTTGACGGCGTTGTTGGACGAGGTCATTCGCACTCACAATGTCGACGAAAGCCGCGTCTATCTGAGCGGATTGAGCATGGGAGGCTTCGGAACATGGGCGTTGGCTGCGTACACGCCCGATCGTTTTGCAGCGATCGCACCTATCTGTGGAGGAGGCGAAAGTTTCCTCACTCGGCAAATCAAAGATGTACCGATTTGGGTATTCCACGGCGCAAAAGATAGCGTGGTTCCGCTAGAACGCTCCGAAGTGATGGTCGAAGCACTAAAGAAAGCAGGCGGCGAGCCTCGATTTACGGTCTATCCGGATGCGGAGCATGACTCGTGGACCGAGACCTACAACAATCCGGAGCTTTACACTTGGCTGCTATCACATCAGAAAAACTGATGTGAACGGTCAACAGCCCGACGCTTATGCGCTCAGCTTGACGCCCAACCGCAAAAGTTCGAGCGCCGCGTCGGCTGCCTCTTCGCCTTTGTTTCCCACGGTTCCGCCACTGCGTTGCAACGCTTGGTCGAGCGTATTGCAAGTCAGTAGTCCGAAGCCGATCGGTTTGCGAGTGGTTAGGCCGAGTTCCATGATCGCGTCGCTGACTGAGCGATTGATGTGCTCGTCGTGCGTGGTTTCGCCTTTGATCACACAGCCCAACACGACTGTCGCGATGACCTCGACGCTATCGAGTGCATTGGCGCAGACCATTGGCAATTCCCATGCGCCGGGCACACGGATCACCGATAAGCTGTCGTCACCGTAGCCGGCTTCACGCAGTGTTTTCAGACTGCCTTGGACGAGAGAATCGCAGATCGATTCGTTGTATCGGCTCGCGATGATAACAATTTTTCCGCTGGGAAGTTGTCCCTCGGTTCCGGTGATCTCAGTCGACATCCTTTACGCTCATCAAAAATTCGGCATTGTTCTGGGTCTTGGACAAACGCTTGACCAGATCACCCATCGCCTCGCTTGGTGAAACTTCAACCATCGCGCGACGTAAGGCGGAAATACGCTGGTATTCGTCTTTGTCCAACAGCATCTCTTCACGCCGGGTACCGCTGCGACTGATGTCGATTGCCGGCCAAATTCGCCGTTCGACCAATCCGCGATCCAGCACGATTTCCAAGTTGCCCGTCCCTTTGAACTCTTCAAAAATCACATCATCCATCTTGCTCCCGGTATCAACAAGAGCGGTTGCAAGGATGGTCAGTGAACCACCTTCTTCGGTTTTGCGAGCGGAACCAAAGATCGCTTTGGGTTTCTGCATCGCTCCGGCATCCAGGCCGCCGGTCAGTAGCTTGCCGGTCGATTCGCCATCGCTGTTGTGAGCTCTGGCAAGTCGTGTGATCGAGTCGAGGAATACGACAACGTCGATCCCGGACTCGACCATGCGTTTGGCTTTTTCGATCACCATTTGCGCGACTTGAATATGTCGCTGCGCCGGTTCATCGAAGGTACTGCTGATCACTTCGCACTGAGGCCCGCGAACTTCGCGTTCCATGTCGGTGACTTCTTCGGGCCGTTCGTCAATCAATAGAATAAAGACGTACGCTTCGGGATAATTGTGCAGCACGGCGCGGGCCATGTTCTGCATCAAGATCGTCTTTCCTGCGCGGGGCGGGCTTACGATCAATCCGCGCTGTCCGAAACCGATCGGCGTTAACATGTCGACGATTCTTGTCGACAGTTCTTCGACGCTATGTTCCATCATGATGCGTCGATCGGGATGGAGCGGTGTCAATTCTTCGAACGGAATGGCGGCGTTGCGCTGTGACGGGTCGCGACGGTTGATCGCTTCGATTCGCAGCAGTGCGAAGTAACGCTCGTTCTCTTTCGGTGGTCTGATTTGGCCAGCAACATGGCTCCCTGTCTGCAGTCCGAAACGGCGGATCTGGCTTGGCGAGACGTAGATGTCGTCGGGGCAGGAAACATAGTGGTGTTTGCTGCTTCGCAAAAATCCGAAACCGTCTGGCAAGATTTCCAAGGTGCCTTCGCCGTACATCAAACCGCCTGCCTTCATGCGGTTTTTCAGAATGGCGAAAATCAATTCTTGTTTGGTGATATCGTCAGGGTTTTCGATCCCCTCGCTCGTCGCCAACTCATGCAGCTCCGATTCCGGCATCGCTTGCAGTTCTGCGAGGCTGAGTTGTGGCCCGTCGTCACCGGACGGAATGCCGACGCGTTTGCCGACCTTCGTCGCCTCGCTGACAATTTCTTCAGGAAGCGAGAGTGGGTCGCGTTCGGCATCGAGTTCACGGATGCGCTGATCGACGACTTTATCGGGGTGACGCTGAACGGGACGGCCGCGTCGGTTGGTGAAGCCACGCGAATTGCTATGACGTTTATGCATGCGGTCGTCACCGCGATGGTTTTCGCCCGAAGGCCCTTTGGATTGCATGTTACTGGGGCGTCACTGGGGACGCAGGTGAAGAGAAGGAGCGGGGTTGTCAGCAAGCGCTGGGTGGGATTGAGGAGGGAATAGGTCTCCTGGTAGTGGAGACACCTCGAGACGGTCCAACTTAGTCAAAAAGCCCGACGGCGTGGTGCCGAATTGGTGGGCGCGACGAAGCAAGTCCGAATTCGGGACTTCCGTCTCCTCTCGATCGTCACATCCTTGCAACCTTGACGCGATTAGTCAGATAGGCAGTGCTTATTGAGCCCCGAAAAGAGTTCTTCGGGGCGCCGTTTCTCCAACGACAGATTCATTTTAGCGAGCTTCAGCCATTGTCGATGGAGATTTTCATGTAAAGCGTCTAAGGTCGAATCATTCCACATAACATGATTGCTGAGCCGACATTTCGTCTCTATTGCCATCTGGCAACGTTCGCGACGTTCCAATTCCTGGCGGTCCCAACCCCGGATTCTGATCCGTTGCAGCCGGATTTCGGTGCTTGTGTGAACGCACCAGATTTCGTCACACGCGAAATCCCATTGTGATTCGAACAGCAGCGGGACATCTAAAAGGGCAACTAGCGCCCCTTGCTCTGCCGCGTTCTCGATTCGCCCCAAAATACGCTGCCGCGTCGGTGGATGGACGATCGATTCGAGGTATCGCAGGTTGTCACGCTTGTCCGACGAGTCGCCAAAAACCAAGTTGGCGATTTTCGAGCGGTCCAATTGAGTCTTAGCGTCAAACTCGGATTGAACGTTTGCGTTCTCGGGTTGAGAAATAATCTCATTCCCGAAGCGACTGACTAGGGCATCGATCACCTGAGGATCTGACAAGCAATCACGTGCAATCAGATCGGCATTGATCCAGTCGGCACCAAGGCCAGCCAAGTATTCCGCAGCCGTCGATTTGCCGCCTGCCGGTGATCCAACGATTCCTAAGATGATCATCGGTCTGATCCTAAAATGATCACGGGGCTGCAATGAGTGACAAAGTTGGATTCGATCGTGGCGTGCACCGGTCGTGTCGGGCGTTTATTTCCGATACAGCCATGCCGCGCAGGCGGGGCATTCGATCAGGAATCCCAAACGAATTCGGTCGATCATGTGAGTGGTCAACATTTGGTTGCATCCGCCACACGAATCGTCTTCGATCGCCGCCAGCGCTTCGTCACCACGAGACGAGGTCAGACGAACGTATTCTGATTTTACAGAGGCAGGCACCTGCTTCTCTGCCTTGGCAAGTTCTTCGCGAATGTATTCGAGATCGGATTTGACTTTTTCCAATCGCGTTTGCACCTGCTTGGTGTGTTGCTCTTGTTCGGCGATCTTCGACTTCAACACCTTCTCGGCTTCGACGACGACTTCGTTAAGCGAATCGATTCGCTCAAGGCCTTCTAAGATTTCGTCGCTTTGCACACTGTTCGCTTGCTCGTCAGCAGCAATTTGCTCTTTCAACAAGTTGAATTCTTTGTTGCTAGCCGCCGTGTTCAATTTGGCTTTGAGCTGCTCGATATGATCTTCGCGCGACTTCAGTTGCAACTGTTTTTCATCACAAATCATTGTCGCTGATCTGACATCCGCGCGGGCGTTGTCCAGGTCTTCTTCACACTGTTGTACGATCGCTTCACTTGCTTTGATCTGACGTGGCCCACGAGCCAACTGCGATTCCAAATCACTGACTTGAAGGTGCAAGGAGTGCAGTCGTCGCAGAAGGTCACCGTCGAAGGTGATGTTTTTATCAACAGCCATGAAGAGATTGCGGTTCTGGGAAGTTAGGCAAATTGCCCGCTGGCATTCGCGAGGTAGCAATCCCCATGATACCGCCATGCGTTAAAGTTCAGAATCCGGGGACCCCAGTTTTCATTGTTGGGAGCCTAGATGGGCCAGTAGCCTTCGCCGCCGGGGAGTGCCCTTGTGATTGAAAAAAATTGCCCGCTCAGCTTCGTTAATCGTAAAAGTCCGGATTAGCGACGGCCTTTCCCAAGTCGGAAATCCTGCCAAGGCTGCGTCAATTTGTGCTTTCATCGTCGCGGCGTCGGGCTCGTCGGATTCAATCCACAGGATCAGTTTGCGACCGCCCGCCGCCGCGGTGACCACCGCTGATTTGACCCCCGAAAGTTCAGTCACTCGCTTTTCCAAATTCAACGGGTCGACCGTGTGTCCCGTCGTGAGGACCAATCGATCGTCGGCGCGTCCAAGGATCCGTAGTTGTCCAGTGACCTCGCACCGTTTGACGACATCGCCAGTGTCCAGCCAGCCGTCGGCGTTGATGCGGCTCGCTGTGGCGATTGGGTCGTCCAGGTATCGTTTCATCTGGCAAGGCCCACGGACGAAGAGCCTGTCGCTGGCGTCGATGCGATACTCCCAGCTTTCAACCAACGCTCCCGCGTGGCCGACGATCGAATCGTTGCGGGTCTGGCTGCTGATCACAGGAGCAGTTTCGGTCAAACCATAGCCTTGAATCACACACACACCACGGTCGGTCCAGGCATCAAAGAGAGCGCCGTTGAGTGCCGCACCACCGCAGCCGAGCATCTGCAGTGCATCGCATCCGATCGGGTTGTGTAGCAATCGTTCCGCCAAGCTAGGCACGACATTCGCTACCGTCGGTTGAAAACTTGGCGCGACGTCCAGCCAGCCATCGTAGCCGCGGGTGATCGCAAGCGTGCAAGCGGAAAGTAGCCATGTACCGAGGTCACAGGTTCTCGCGTAGGCATGACTGATCGAGAGAACGGTGAGTCGTCGATCGGAATGATCCTGCTCTGCGGCGCCCAACTTCGCATGGGCATTCAGATAGAGCGACTTGTGGGACAAGACGACGCCTTTGGGATCGCCACTTGATCCGCTTGTCCAAAGGATCAATGCGTCTGCATTCGGATCTGGTCGGACAATGGCAGGCCGTTCCACTGAAGAATCCACCTGCATTGACGTTGCATGTGCAATCAAGGTGCAGCAAAGATCGTGATCGATCCAGAACCCGTTGGCCTTTTCGCGGCAGCGCCGCACGTACGCCTCGCCACCCGCCGCATCAATCGGAACTTCTACCAGTCCGGCTCGAGCACATGCTAGGGCGACCAGAACATCTTCGATCGAGTTGGTGACGGCGTGGACCATCCGTCGATTACCTTTGTCACCCTGCGCGGATCCAATGGTTTGTGAAAGCTGATGCGCAAGGTTGGTAACGAATCGGTCCAGTTGTGACCACGAGATACCGTTCGCCAAGTCCGCGAATTCCGTTCGCGCGGTCCAGAGAGCCAGTTGATTGGGGTATTTCGTGGCATTGTCCCGCAGCGCATCGTCAAGTCGATCGAGATTCTTGGTAGATGGCATTTTGACTTGGCGAGGGATCCGGCGGTGCTCACGCCGTTTGCAGTTGATCGACGAAATGGGAGGTCTCGTTTTTTGCTCCCGGTTGGAACGGCTGGCTCACCATACGCGTTGCCACACCAAGGCACTAGGTACGAATCAGAAAAGGTTGCGTTTCTCGATTGACCGCAACGGTCGGGATACCGCAACTAACTCCGGGGCGGTGGATACTTCGACCGGCTTAGACAGAGGGGGCCGCCGGTCGCTAACTAAAACGACGCGTCGCACATGATTAAGATACGTTACTTCACCCACCAAGACGTCCCACCTTCAAAGCCCACCATGAAAATGTTTTTCCGACTTGCGCTGTGCTGTGTTGCACTCAGTAGTGTGTTGTGCCAGTCAAAGCTGTCTGCGGCGTCCCCTGAAACAGCACCTTCGGATGTCACCATCGCGGAACGCCGAATCCGACAAACCGTTGACAAGGCGGCAATCGATTCGGCCGGTCAAATCGTGGTTGTCTATTTCACTCCCAAAGGGACCGAGCCGGCAAAGGATTATGTCCAGCGTTTGCGCCGGATTGTGGACGAGACGTCAACGTTTTACGAAACCGAACTGGAGCACCACGGATTTGCAAATCGAAAGATGCGCGTGTTGCGTGATTCAGAAGGGCTGGTTCGAATCATCGACGTCGTTGGCGTGAATGAATTCTACGACAAGCCGGATGGCACGAAAATTCGCAACGAGATTGTCCCCGTTCTGCGCGAGCAAGGCATCAATCCCGATCAGTCAGTGCTGCTGATGTTTTGCAACTTGATGGACTACGATCCCGTTAAAAGCAGTATCACACACCACAGTCCGTACTACGGTGGCGGGACGCATTTGTCCGGTAACGCATGGCAGTGTGATTCGCAAATTCTGGACCCGCTACGCTTGGTTGATTCGACCCCGTTGCTCGACGGTCAATACGGTCGCATCACGATCGGGCGACACAACTCGATCTTTATCGGAGGCGTGATCCATGAACTCGGACATGCATTGTCGTTACCACACTGTCGCGAGCGTGTCGACCAATCGGGGCGCGGCACCGCGCTGATGGGATCTGGCAATCGGACCTTTGGTGAAGAGCGACGGGGTGAAGGCAAAGGGAGTTTCTTGACGCAAGCCCATGCGTTTCGGCTGGCTGCCCATCCGGTATTTAATTCTAAAGTTACTGATTCGTTGTTTGATCGGGTGAAGGCCGAGTTCCAAAACATCGTCGTCAGCACGGGCGACTCACCAAGCATGACGATTCGTGCGAGAGTGCATTCGGCGGTTCCGGTACATGCCGTCGTGGCGTACTTCGACGCAACTGGTGGAAGCGACTATGACGCAACAACAGCGACGGCCGTTCCTGACGCGGATGGCAATTTCGTAATGGAAAGTGGCCCGTTGCGTGTCAACAGCGGAGCGGCGCTGCGTTTGGTCGCTTGTCACGTGAATGGTGCGACGACAACGAAAACGATGAGTTACCGTGTGTCGAAAGACGGGCAGGTTGATCTCTCAACCATTCAGCTCGAAACAAGTCTCGCATCAGTGATCGAGGCGCTCTCAAAGAATGATCTGGACGCGGCGACGAAACAGCTTGAACTTGCCGCGGCAAATGACAAGGACCTACGATCGATCGGTGAACGTCTATTAGATCGCTTTCGGAACGTTACTTCGGTAGGTGATTTTGAAAGCGATAGCGTTCCCGATGCCACCGCGGTGCTGTTTTTGAACCAATTGAAGCCAGTATCCGAGACGGTCGGATGGATGCGTCCGACTTACAACCGCTTGCCGGGACGCGCCGGCGGATTGCTATCGATCGACGGCGATTACTTCGCCAACGGAATCTATGCCCACGCTCCGGCGACACACGTCTATTCTCTGAACGAACGATGGAAGCGGTTGAGCGGCCAGTGCGGAATCCAAGGTGCCAACTACGGCCAAGTCGAGTTCATCATTCAAGGCGATGGCAAGACGCTGTTCCAATCGGGTAAGGTCGGTTCCGGTGACGGAAAATCGTTCGATGTTGATGTCACCGAGGTCAAACGACTTACATTGCAGGTCACCAACGGTGGCGACGGCAACGGCGGCGATTGGGGGATTTGGATTGAACCAACCTTGCGGCGGTAAACGTCGCAGCGGCAAACCAGACGCTTCGCATCGAAGACAAAACTAGCGCAGCGGCCGCCCGGCCAACAGTTGGGCGGCATGCATGACCTTGATTGGCGTTTTTTCGCGCGAGATGATGCCTTGTAAATGCATCAGGCAACTCATGTCGGCCGACACGAGTACTTCGCTGCCTTTCCCTGAGTGGTCGGCTATGCGTGCACGTCCCATCTCGGCCGACACGTCTGCTTCATTGACGGCGAACGTGCCACCAAAACCGCAGCATTCGTCTGGCCGCTCAGGTTCGACCCATTCGATTCCATCGATCAAGTTCAATAGGTTTCGTACCTTGTTTTCTCGCGGGATCATCGATTCGCTACTTTGGCCCAACCGAAGTTCTCGCAGCCCGTGGCAACTCTGGTGTAGCGAAACGCGATGTGGAAAGCGAACGTCTAGATGCGAGACCTTCAAGACGTCGTGCAAGTATTCACACAATTCGTAAGTGTTGTCGCGAACCTGTGTGAACGCCGCGTCGTCGGGATCAAAGAACGGCGCGTAGTGGTGTCGGACCATCGACGTGCATGAGCCCGAAGGGCAGACGACCGCTTCGTAATCGGCGAAAATCTCCACCGTTCGCTTGGCGATTGGTCGTGTGTCCTCGACACATCCCGTGTTCGCCATCGGCTGGCCGCAGCATGTTTGTCCCTGTGGATAATCGACATCGACGCCCAGGCGTTCGAGCAACTCGAGACTTGCGATCGCCACGTCGGGGTACAGTTGATCGATGTAGCAGGGGACAAATAAGGCAACAGTCATTGCGAGCAAGCTAGGCGGGATTGGGAAGACGTGCCGAGACGCTGGGGCAGGACGCTAGGATGGGACGCGGCAGTGGGCATATGAGGGATGCAGTATACATCGTCGGAAGGTGGGCGTAGACGGGAGCAAGTTTCTGCCGGTTTTGAGCACTTGCCAGACTTTTCGGGAAAGAATCTCGCCAGTGTCTGCCGTTGTTGTCTCGTGTCACGCCGTGGAAAATGCAGGAACTTTCACGCAACAGGCAAATACCCCTGGGCTTGATTCGAAAAACTTTCGACAATGCCGGCGTTCCTGCAACCTGGGGGAGCGTGTAGAACCTCTGGCGATGACATTTTCAAAAATCACTTCACCGAACGACATAGCAGTGGATCGGTCACTATGAGCGAAGCAAGTTTGGACGAACAATCACGGGGCGAACAATCCGACGGTCTGGAGCACGTTTCTCACGAAGCGGCGGGCAACCCAACGGACCATGCGCCTGCCACCACTTCTGGTGAAGACTCGCCAAATATCGATGCTCCCGCGATCGATGCGCCTATCACGGATCCGGTTCAGCCGCCGTTCGAAGTCAAACTGGCTGCGCGCGTCGACCGGTTGCCGCCGTACATGTTCGGCCGTATCAACAACCTGCTGTATCAAAAGCGACGTGCGGGTGACGACGTGATCGACCTCGGCATGGGCAACCCATCCGACCCGCCGGACCCAGTCGTTGTCCAAAAGTTGCAAGACGCTGCCGCCGATCCGGGTAACCACGGCTACAGCAAGTCGAACGGGATCGCAAACCTGCGGCGCGAACTCGCTGGCAAATACCATCGCAAGTATGGCGTTCGCCTTGATCCCGATTCAGAAATCATTGCCTGCTTGGGCAGCAAAGAAGGCTTCTCGCACATGTGTTTGGCCCTGATGGGCCCTGGTGACACGGCGATGATTCCTTCGCCGTTCTTCCCCGTGCATATGTACGGCGTCATCTTGGCCTCGGGCAACGTTGTCGCTCTGGATGTTGCCGATCCTGAAAAGTTTCTTCGCAATGTTGCCTACACTTGCGAAAACATGACGCCGACGCCCAAGTTGTTGATCGTCAACTATCCACACAACCCAAGTTCGGCCGTGATCGAGCCCGAATTTTTTGTGGATGTTGTTCGCTTGGCAAAGAAGTATGGCTTCTTAGTAATTCACGACTTTGCGTACGCAGACGTCGCCTTCGACGGTTACATGCCGCCAAGCTTCTTGGCCGCGCCAGGTGCAAAAGACGTCGGTGTCGAGTTCACCACGATGAGCAAAGGCTACAACATGGCCGGCTGGCGTGTCGGTTTCTGTGCCGGCAACCCAGAGATGGTTCGTGGTCTGGGGACGATCAAAGGCTACTACGACTACGGAATGTTCCAAGCGATCCAGATCGCCGCGATCGTAGCGCTGCGTGAAACCGAAGCCGCTGTCGAAAAGCAATCGGAGATTTACCAGAGTCGTCGCGATGTGCTGGTCAGCGGACTGCGTCGATTGGGATGGGAAATGGAAGTGCCGAAAGCAGGCATGTTCGTTTGGGCTCAAGTTCCCGAGCCTTGGCGCAGCAAGATGAGCACCATGGACTTTGCAATGAAGCTGCTCGAACAAGGCAATGTCGCCGTCAGCCCCGGTAGTGGATTCGGTGCCGCCGGCGAAGGCTTCCTGCGGATGTCACTCGTCGAGAACGAACACCGCCTTCGTCAAGCAGTCCGCCAGATCGCCAAGTGCCTTAGCCAAGAAGCTTAGGCTCTATCAGCCGCTTGAAAAAACATAAGTTCCACGACGCCTCTTTCGGTGTCGATCGTGGCCTCCGATTCGCGTCTTCGCGAAGAGTGTGGTCTCAGGCAAAGTAAAAACTGGCAGACGAAATCACGCTCGGTACTTCGTTGTTTGTCGACTAAGTGCACCACAACGGCCATGCCGGTAACGGGACCACTTGTGAACCGTCACTTAGCGCCAAGCGGTGACTTCAACGCGGCGTCTTTTGTTGTGGAAGCGGAACGTTTGGCTAAGCTGACCACGACGGCTCGGTGATCGGATCCGACGTCGCGTCCGATCTGGTAACGGATGCATTCCAGTTGGGGACTGATCCAAACATGATCGAGTGTGAGGCCAAAGGGAAACCAGTCCAGTTTGGCGTACCATGTGGGCGTGAGTGACGATCCGAGGACCGCCCGCCGAAGTCCACAATCATTTCCGAACTGGTGAAAGACCGGCGACCAAGGCGTCAAATTGAAGTCGCCCATGACGATTGTCCCAGCGGAATCGCCTGTTTCGGACTCGATGACATGTTCTGAGAGCTGTTGCAAATGCTCGTTGCGACTGCGGAAAAGTTGTGCTCCCATCGGTGGCAACGGGTGAGTCGCAATCAAACGAAATCCGTCACAACTGACTTGGATCGATTTGATCGGCCGGTTCAATTCAAAGATCTCGACCTGGTCGAGTTTTCGACGGCTGATCAACCCAATTCCGAAATTGCCATCGTCCATCGGATGGAGGACTTGGTGCGGGTACTCCTCAGTCAAGCGTTCGCTCAGTTTTGACGCCAGTGAAGAACTGAGTTCCAGCACCGCGACAACGTCAGCATCGAACTCCCTGATTTGGGCAATGATTGCTTCGTGACGGGGGTTTCTGGTTAACGCATTAAGCGTCATCACCTTTAGTCTGGCTGGCCCATCTTGTACCGTTTGAGGCCGCGTCGCATTCCAGACATGCGGAACGACAAAGGTGAGATGCCATAGGAGGCAGATCGCGATCAAAATGGATTGTCGCCAAGTTCGTGCCGCCGCAGTCCATAGCAAAGCGAATGAGGCAGCGAGAATGACTTGCAAACGTAGGTTTGCGAGTAGATCCGACAGCCAGAAGCGAGTTGCTGGTAGGCTAACGATCGAGACAACGATCACGGCAATCGTCAACAGTCGACCGATCTGCACAATGGCTTTTCGGAGAATGCTCGTTGTCTGAACAGAGGGCGGTTCTACTGACGAAAGGTTTGATCGTTCAGGTTGCGTCAATTCAGTCATCAGTGGTCGAACAAAGAAGCTAGGGCTTTTCGGAGAGGTAGTCTGAGAGCCTTGCGACGATGGTGCGATCGTCTGGGATCACTAACCGGCCAACTTGACCGCTTTCGACTTTCATGCTGGTCACGACGTCCAACGGAATCACACTTTGCAGTTGTGGTTGAACGAGCATTGGACGTGACGAATCGCTTCCCGGTTGGACCGCCAATGGGCCGCCATTGGTCGCCGCCAACGCATCATGTGGCAAAGCCCTTGTGGCTGAAGGTTGTAACGGTTCGAGAGAGACATTGAAACGCTGCCCACCTCGAAGTCTGATCGCTGCAGGGTCTTGCGAAGAGACTGCATTATGGAATGCCACCATATTGTCTTCCGCAACGACGGCAAGCAATTCTTTTTCCTGTGGATCAGAAACACGAATCACCTCGTCGCCCTGTTTTACAAATCGACCAAGCAAACGATCGGTCATTGGCGAAGTGATCTGCCCTTTCCGGTCCGCAACGATTCGCAAACTTGCGATTTGGCGATCAAGTTCTGTGATTTGGCGATTTAAACTGTCTGCTTTTTCGTTTGACGCTTCGGCCAATGCGATATCGCCTTTGCGACGTTGTTGGATCGACTTTCGAGAGGTGGCGTCAAGTTGATCAACTAATTGGTTGCGTTTGACAAGTAAGTCGGGTTGTTCGAGTTCGAGCAACAACTTCCCCCGCTCAACTCGTTGTCCACAAGAGACGTAGACGCCGGTAACGAAGGCTCCGACCGGCGCACGTTCAATTTGTTCGTTGTGATAGCGAACGACAACGGGAACACGTCTGGAAAACGGGGATGCGTTGACCAACATCGTATGAATCAGAACGCAAACGAAACTGGCAACCGCAAGCATCCGACGCTGATAAAACGTTAACCATAGTCCTTCGCGGGGCTTGGTCGTCCAGATTTTGTACATCCACTGGACGAGAGGTAGCACGGCCCAAAGTAGCGTCGCGATGATGGCAAGCGCCAAGCCCAGACCTTTTGCCCAAGTCGAAACGGCGAAGACTAAGCCGCTCATCCAAACGACTTGAAAGATCACGCTACAAAATGCATGAATGACCGCCACATCGCGTCGCCAACCATTTAGACGGCACTCTGGCATAGGCAAGCGAAACAAAATCCGTTCAATCCAAGCGACTAATCGCTTGCGACCATGGTCGCGTAAGTTGGGGATCTCCAGCAAATCGCTGAAAACATAGTAGCCGTCCAGCCGGAGTAGCGGGTTTGCGTTGACCAGTAATGTTGCTGGCCCCGCGATCAAAAAGACGTGTGCCGCAAAGTGTTTGAGCATCCCGACCGGTGCGACATACCAAATCCATGCCGCTAACGCTCCAATGATTAGCTCGACATAGACGCCGGCGAGTGCCAGTTGAACCCGATCGCGACGCCGATGTAGTCGCCAGGCGTCGGTCACATCGACGTAAGCTAGAGGAGCAAAGAGGAACAACATGACGCCCATCTTGCCGACTCGCACACCGAGGCGTTTGGCGCAAACCGCATGACCGCATTCGTGGATGAATTTTAGGACGCACCAAAGGACACCCATCCACAACCAAAGTCCACGATCAAAGATGCGTTTGATTTCGAGGGCAAAGGCGTCGTGATGATTCCAGACGACTGCGATCCCGCTAATAATTAACAGGCCGCAAAGGAACATTGCCAAGGGGTGAAAAAGAAAACCCACATGAGTTCTGAGTCGCATCGCGATCCGGTCACCGTCGGCAATCGCAAATCGCTGAGACAGCAATTTGGACATCAGACCGACCGCACGTTGCAAACCTGGAGTCGCAGGAGCGACTCCGGCGGCATTTCCTGTGCTGCCTGAAGAATTACCCGGCACCACGTTGCTCGACGACGTCATCGAAGGAGACGTGGAAGGACCGGACAGCAGGTCGCTATCGGTGGTTCCGATGGTCGCTAGTTTGTGTTGGACAAGCTCCCGCGCGAAACTCAACACATCATTCGGCGACCAAAAGACACCGTCAAGTTGAATCTGATCGCTGATTTCGTTGATCGAACGTGTGCCATCCATCAGCGTGGCGGCATGGTACTCACGGTTACCGAAACGATAGAACTTTCCGGTACGCGTATCATTGGCGATGTAGGAAGTCTCGACGCCGTGACCACGGGACGAGAAATGCAATGCAGGATCGACCTTGATATGGATCGCAAGTGGATCGTCAAACGCTGGCGGTTGTTTCGGTATCCCCGATTGGCTCATCGCTATTCCTCTCAGATACCGATCCACCAAAGGACTTTTTCTACCCCGCCGCGAATATGTGACCACAGCCAAGGCCGGATCGGACCATAGGCAATTGCTTCACCACGCATCCCGGGACGCAACAATTCATCCGCGTTGCTGACTTCGATTGTCGCGACAAACACATTTTGCTCGTCACGAATCTCAGCGGACGGATGAATCGCTTTGACCGGCTGATCGATGACGGTGTCTTGCAAGCCGCTCAAACGAATACGCGCAGGTGTTTTTGGCTCGACGAAACCCACCTCCGCTTCAGGAATCTCTAATTCGATCAACATCTGATCGAGCGGTGCAATTTCGAGTACCGGATGTCCCATTTGCATCGACATGCCGATCGATCGCTCCAGGTCACCGGAGACAACGATCCCACTGATTGGGCTGATTACTTGCAATCGTCTGAGTCGGTTCGAAAGCAATTCATGCTTTCGACTCAGCTCGCGGTGATGCAACGCAGCCTGTTGACCCTCGGCAACCTTTCCGGTTGCCATCGCGATGTCACGTTCCTTTTCGGCCTGTGCCAATTGCGCTTCAATCGAGTCGAGCTCCAACCGAAGAGGTCGACCGTCGAGCGTGATGAGCACGTCGCCTGCTTCAACCGCATCACCGATTTGGACATTGGCGGACTGGAGCGTCGATTCAAATGGTGCCGAGATAACTCGCGAATGAAGCGGTCTGACGACGGTGGCGCATCGAACGCGGTATGAAACGGGCCAGGATGCCAAAACGATAAAGGAAACGACAGCCAAACCGATATACAGCCGCGCAACGTAACCGTAACCGCTCAGTTGCCGAACCGTTTGCGTTAACCATCCGCCACTTTGATGCCACAACAAAGACCGAATGGATGGGAGTGCCCGGCGTAACCAGACGCGATCGCGTTCGATCACGCGATTGCCTTCGATCCACAAGACACAGCGTCCAAGCCCCATTTCGTCATCGATGTTCATGCGGACGCTACGGTCTTCTCCGCTCAACGAACTTCCGGTCAGCTGGTCGCCATCGAAAGCGACTTCTGCGCTGGTTGGTGTTCGGATAAGTTTCGCATCTTCGTCCCACCTTTCGGATGCTTGTTGAAACAATTCACTTGCTGGTCCAAGCCAGCCAAGTTTGCTGTCGAGTAGTCGACGAATGGTTGCTCCGCCAATTCCACAGCGAACCAAGCAACCGGGGTATTGTTCGCTAACAAACTTCACCAGCAAAGTGATTGCGGCGGTGCGGTCGGATGCGGCAGCCATTTGCTCGACAATGGCAAGCGAACGCGCATCAATCATCGATTCCGATTCGGAGGAGGTGCGTTCTTGGCGCGTGGGTGACGTCACGGGCAATGGTGCCACAACGTCGGACGCCAAGACGGCTGGTTGCCCCGACTTGTCCCTGTTCATCGGATTCTATTTTCTCCTTGGCGTGCCGCGTTTGGCGTCTTTGATTGTGATCGACCAAAGGCGATCGGCAACCGAGTCGGGAAGCTCCCAGCACTGCGACGCATCGGCTTCATTTGGCATCGGTCACCCGACCGAAGTTTGCCGTCGCGGTTGTCGATCAAGACGCGGACCTCGATCGTGCCGCTTTCACCATCGATATCGGGGGCAATCGATTCGACGGTGGCGTTAATACTGGTTGAGACACTCATCACGTGAACGGAAACGATATCGCCTTGTCGAATCATGCTGATTTCTTCGACAGGGATGTTGAAAACGCCATAGAGCTGCTCGTTGACAACTAGTCGGATGACGGCAGGGTCAGCCGGCGTGATGTATTCGCCGGGCGCGTGAAAGACTTCGGCAACGACGCCACGCATCGGCGCTTTGATCTTCCGACGTTCAAGTTGCAGTTGATACCGACGAAGTTCCAGCTGTCGCAATTGGTCTTGCTCCTGGGCGGCCAATTGCCGCGCCTTAGCAATTTCCCAATCGGCCATTGCTCGTTTCAACTCATCGGGGCGAGCCATCGATTGCTCTTCGAGCGACCGTAGCTGTTGTAATCGCAGTTCTTTTAGTTTGACGTCGGCTTCGGCAGCATCGGTTTCGCCACGCATCTTGGAACGCCAATCCGCAGTCGCGACCGCCTCTGCCTGCAAACCATCTTCGAGTTTTGCGACGACCTGACCTTCTTCGATGACATCGCCTACTTCGACATCAACGCTGTCCAGACGTCCGATTTCTGTTGCGGCCAGTAGAATGTCGTATCGTGGTTCCGTGAAACCTTCATAGTCGAGCGACAAGCTTGGTGAACGATAGCTTTGCGATCCCTGTGACGTAGGATTGATCGTTCCGTCTTGTGCGAAGCCGCTCGGACCACTCTGAGTTACCAAAGCCCCCAGCAAGACGCATCGAAGCATGCGACGGCCAAATCGTCGATCGCAAGTTGACTTTTTCGTTGGTTCGAGACTTGTGATCATCGCCAGCCTCCGAGTGAGGTTTGTCGCGTGTTCGGGTTCGTGAGAGTGCCGACCGGAATGGAATTTCCAGCCGCCGGGTAACTCGGCATCTGCAAGGCAGACGCGGAAGAAGTGTTGCCGGATGGAGTGCGAGCGACTTTCGGAAGTAACATCGGACCTTGTGCCGCAGAAGATCCCTTGAGCGATTCCTCAACCTGCTTGGTGGGGGCAGGTAATCGCCTTGGGACCAATTCTTGATCCGGTTGGGGCAATCGGCGCGGAAACGAAGGTCCGCTATCAAGTGGCGTTTCGGATTGTGGTTGCGAAGGCTCTGCGGTGGCAGCGTCTAAGCTGAGTGGATCGATCTCAGCAGGAACGAAATCCGGTTGAGACTCAAGCGTTTGGACTGGTGCTTCCACTTCTATAGCAGTTGGTTCGACCAATGCTTCTGTCTGAATCGGGGCGGAAGGCAATGCGACCGAATCGGTGAGAAACTCGATGTCGCCGGTGCAATGACTTTGGTGCGGATGAACTCCTTCGTTCACGAGAAGGGTTCCCATGGCACGTTGCAGTCGCATCAGCGCAGTCATATACGCCGACTCGGAAGCGACGAGGTCTTTTTCGGCGTCGGCCCGACGTTGCTGCGCGTCGAGTAGGTTTTCGAGTTTGATTCCCACACGAGAATCGTCACCACCGATCAGCTGCCAGTTGACGGTGAGAATCGTTTCCTCATCAATTGCCATTTCAAGGACGTCAATTTTGATTCGACGTTGCTTGGAGAACCGTGCGATGTCAATCAACGCCGTTTCAACTTCGAATTGCGTTTGTTGAATAACTTCGCGAAGTTTCTCGGTACGTTGTTTTGAACGCAGCAATGCTTCGCGCTGTGACGCACGAGCAGATCGCCGGCCCTGTGGAAGCTCGAATTCTAAAGCGGTTGAGATTCCAGGCGCGTTGGCAAACTGTTCTCCGAAGGAGCGCGCAACCCGGCTCGATCCGTTTAGCTGTGAGAGGTAGCCATTGAATACCCAGTTGAGTTGTGGTTGCAGCTCGACTTTCGAAATCCGCAGCTCGAGTGCTGACAACTCGACATCATTCATCGCGGCGCGAATTTCCGGCCGGTATTCAAGTGCTTGCGCCATCGCATCGCGGAGCGACCAGGTTTCATCAGAGAACTCTGGCAGCGAGACGGGGATCAATTCGAGATCCCGATCGGTTCCGCTGAGGGCTTGGCTGCCGACGAGAGTGGAAAGTCGCGACTGCAAACGACTAAGCTCAGCCTCGAACTCGATCAACTGGTCATTCCGTCGTGCCATCCGCTGACGGGCTTTCACGATCTCGATGCGAGCCGCATCAAAGTCCTTGCGGCTGTTGAGGATCTTGACCAGCGACTCGCTACGGTTCATCAGTGCGCGTTGTTGTGCAACTTGCGCACGGATTTCATAGAGTTTCCAATAGGCACTGATGACGTCCGCGATTCGTTGTTCGACGGCACCGCGCATTTCATGCCAAGACGCCTGACTTTCGATTCTCGCCTGGGTGATAAGTCGTTCGTTGTAAAACTGTTTCCCCCGCGATAGCAACGGCTTGGTCAACCCCAGACTCAATCGCGCGTTGCCCTGGTCAGTTGGCACGAAAAACGAACTGTTGCTGTCCAGAAAGCCAAGCTGTTGCGTCCATTCGACCTCGGTACCACGGCGTGTCAGTTTGCGGCCGCCGCCTTTAAAGTTCAACGAACGTTCACGAAGTCTATCGGCGCCGCCAGTGGTCAACGTGTTGCCGACCGGGTCATTTGTCGCACCGAGGTCAGAGCTCAGCAAGATCGTTGGATCAAATTCCGCGTCTTGCTGAATGATCTGTTGAAATGTGCTGCTGGCTTGATAGCTAACGCTCTTGATGCGTGGACTGTTGGCCAGTGCATCGAGTAACACCGTTTCGATATCGAACTTCACCCAGCGGTCACGTTCGGTCAGCTGGTCGGCGAGCGAATTGCTCCACCATCGTAGTGAGTCCTTTTCGATCAGACTCGCTGGCGGAGTATCGGATGCGGAGGGGGGCTCGGGAGGAAAGTCAGGGGTGTTCTCGTCGACACCTGTAAACTGGTTTGGCTCCGCGGGGGAGTGCAGTGATGGTAGACCGTCCCAACTCGGCCTTTGAGCGCGTAGCGTCCCCGGCATTGCGACAGCAATTACTGTCCCAATGAATAGGGTCACCGACCGACCGCTCAGATTAGGCATCCTACCTCTTCCTTTGTGCTTCCGTACACCTTCTCTGCTTTTCGCAGATAGGCATCCAGATTCTGAATCGGTCGAAATGACCATCACGGTTTCTTTGTGGATGCCTAAAAGAACTATCCCAGGTAGTCGGCTTCGGAGAATCGCTACCAGCGTCAAAGTCACTGCAAGTCGGTCAGTACTCTGGAAGGGGGTAAAACGAAAGCAAAACGTTTTCGATTCTCTTGTACGCCATCGGGTGACGTAATTACGCATCGCTACGATCGGCGCGATCGCTCAGGTTGCACCTGCCGGAATAACTTTTGTGGAGCCATCAAGATGGATTGGCAGACGTCGGCGCCGAATTGATACGCGAAAGCAAAACTTCGACGTTGGCGAACGATCTAGATCGCGTTCAGTTTCGACTGTAGCGAGGGGGTTGTGGCCAGCACTCGGGGAACGTTTTCATCCATACTCGCCGCAACATTTTTCCAGCTTTGGGTAGGGTCTATTTCCAATCGATTCGGCTAGCATTCGCCCTAGTCTGCCTAGGCGCTAGCTTGATACTGGGAAGCCAATGGTTTGGCTTGCTGCCGGATGTTGCGCAGATTAAGAGTGACTCGCGTCGGCGTCTTGCCGAGTCGGTTGCGATTAATGCTGCGTCGCATGTCCGTAAGCAGCAATGGATCGATCTTCGTGTCGCGGCACAGACAATCGTTGACCGTGACGACGACTTGATTTCGATCGGAGTCCGTAGCAATCGCGGACAATTAAAAGTCGAAGCGGGGCATCACGATGAGCTATGGGACCGCGCGTTGACTGGTTCAGCAGGAATGGATTCGATTAGCGTTCCTATCACTTTGAACCGGCGGCCCTGGGGGAATGTCGAGTTCTGTTTTCGAGCGCCTGACCAGACTCGGTTTGGAGCGCTCACCGAGCACCCTCTCCTTCGGTTATTGGCGTTCTATTGCATTGCCGGCCTGTTTGGCTACACATTCTTCGTCGGCAAAGTAATGAGGGTGTTTACTAACACCCAAGTGGTTCCCGATCGTGTTCGGCAAGCGCTTGACACTCTAGCCGAAGGACTATTGGTACTCGACGAAAAAGCGAACATCGTTTTGGCTAACCGTGCGTTCGCAGACACGGTCAATGTTCCTTGTGAGCTGTTGGCTGAATCAAGCGCGAATGATCTGCCATGGATCAACGAGGACGATGAGGCTACGGAATTCCCTTGGATGACCGCGATCGACGAATCGGCGACGGTGACCGAACAGATCCTTAATCTGCAAGTCGAAAACGGTCGGCGGAGAATTTTCTCGGTGAATGCCGCGCCGATCGGTGGCGGGGATTCACGACGTGGTGCTTTGGCAACGTTTCGCGACGTGACTCATATTGAAGAACATCGTGCCGAACTCGAGACCATGTTGTCGATGTTGCGCGAGAGCCGTGACGAGATTGAACGCAAGAATCGCGAGCTCGAAATCCTGGCCACGCAGGATGCATTGACGGGGTGCTTGAACCGTCGCGCGTTCTTCCAACGATTCGGCAAGCTTTGGAGTGCGGCGGCGATCCAAGAAAAACCATTGTCGTGCATCATGATCGACAATGACCATTTCAAAAACGTGAACGACACCTACGGACACGCCGTCGGTGACGAAGTGTTGCGTCAAGTCTCACGTGTGCTTTTGGAACTACACGGGAACCGCGGACTGGTGTGTCGTTACGGGGGCGAGGAATTCTGTGTGCTGCTTCCAGGGATGTCCTTTGAAATGGCTATTCGGGTGGCAGAAGACACTCGGATCGCGATTGAACAAATTACGTTTGAAGAGCCCGCAGAACTAAAACTGACTGCCAGTATCGGTGTCTCTGAAACACGCCACAAAGCGGAAACTCCTCAAGACTTAATCAACCAAGCGGACGTGTGTCTATACGCCGCGAAACGCGGCGGCCGGAACTGTGTGGTTCCTTACGATCCGAAGCTGGACGAAATGGAAATCGACAATACCGGCCGTGACGAACCGGAGAGCCCGATTCCCTATCAAGCCGTCAATGCGGTGTTAAACTCACTGGCGTATCGAGATCCAGAAACCGCCGCACACAGCCGACGGGTCGCCAGTCTTTGTACCCGAGTTGCCCCAGAAGTCTTGGATTCCAAGCACCATGCGATTATCGAAGTCGCGGCGCTGTTGCATGACATTGGAAAGGTCGGCGTTCCCGATGACGTGCTGCTTAAACCGAGCAAGCTGAGTCCCAGCGAGATGGCTCTGATGAAGCAGTTCGAACGAATCGGTGTCGACTTGGTTGCAACCGCCTTCGACAACAAAAAGCTGACCGCGATACTGGAAGCTTGCCGCGTCCCCTTCGGCGTCGAACCAACTTCAGAGATTACTACCGAGTCGTTGACTTCTGCTCGCCTGCTGGCGATCTGTGATAGCTATGACTCGATGGTCTCGGACCAGGTCTATCGCAAAGGCTGTTCGCATGAGCTTGCGATCGAAGAATTGAAACGGTCGAGCGGGACTCAATTCGCGCCCGACTTGGTGCGTACGTTTGCTTCAATCATCACCTCACGCCCCGATCCTGGTGACGCCACAACGGGAACTGTTGCGGCAATGCAAATCGGATTGCAGGTCGAACGTTTGGCGGGGGCAATCGAATCGCAGGATGCAGACACGCTGTTCGCGCTGGCGGATCGGCTTTCAAAATTTGCACAAAAATCTGGGCGGCAAGCGATCGCCGGAGCTGCCGGGAAAATTCGCGATCGGGCCTCGTCCGACGAAATCTCTTGGGTGGAATTGTTACGGGAATCCAACGAGCTGCTGGAAATCTGCCGAAATGCCCAGTCCGAAGTGACCGGTGCGGACACTGATGCTTCCTTGGCGGTGACACCGCGGGTGGAGTAAACGAGTCAGCTACGGACTGCTCAATGGAGCGTTCGTGGGAACCAATGTGACAGCGTTCCCCGCTGCTGTGGGGATCGAAATGGGTTTTGATTTTTCGATTTCACATCGAACTGCAAAACCGTCATAATGTGCACAGTGGTTGAAAGACGGAGCTTCTCAAGGAGGAACAGCCGGTGGATGCATTATCGCCTAATCGCGAGGAATTTGGGTTCGGTATCGATCCGTTCAATCCTCGTGGCGTGCGTCCGATCGAGGTCGTCGGTGGGCTCCGCAAAGAGGAGCTTAAGCAGCAGGTGGTCGAGTCTTGTGCTCGAGTGCCCGGTGTCTATGGAATGTTGGACCGGCATGGCGAACTCATCTACGTCGGCAAGAGTAAATCGCTGCGCAACCGTCTGTTGAGTTATTTCAGTCCGACGAATGAAGACGAAAAAGCCGGACGGATCATTGAAAATGCGCGAGTGATCCAGTGGGAAACGCAGCCGAGCGAATTTGCCGCGTTGCTTCGTGAACAGCAATTGATTCGTCAGTTCACGCCTCGCTGGAACGTCCAAGGCGTCCCCAAGCGACAGCGCCCGGTTTACCTGTGTTTGGGCCGTGGGGCTGTACCGACGTTTTTTCTCTCTCCAAAAGTTCCTCCCGAATACATTGCGATCCAGGGGCCGTTCTTCGGAACCAGTCGAATGAATTTGGCCGTCGATGCACTTAACAAAGTGTTCCGATTGCGAGATTGCAGCCAACAGCAAGTGTTTCAGTTTTCGGAACAGCTCTCCTTGTTCGATTTGGATCACCGACCGGGCTGTCTCCGTTTCGAATTGGGCACCTGCAGCGGACCGTGTGCTGCGGCATGTACCCGTCCGGAGTATCTGGCGCAGGTGAGTGCTGCGGAAAGTTTTCTTGACGGCTTCAACGATGAACCGCTCACATCGCTGGAGAGTCAAATGGCGACTGCGGCGGCAAATCAACAATACGAGTTGGCCGGCCGGGCACATAAAACCTTAAAGTCGATCCAGTACGTTCATCGCAAACTGACGATGCTCGCCGAAGCACGTCGCCGATACAGCTTTGTTTATGCGGTCCCTGGATACGACGGATGCCACAACTGGTATCTCTTGCATGGTGGCGAAGTCATTGCAGTCGCCGCGACTCCGGTTGGCCGTGACGCTTATTCGGCAATGAAGCCGACGATCGCCCATTGGCGTGCTATTCTTGAGGGACCGTCCGATCGGGTGAATGGCCCCTTCCCATACACGCTGGGTTTAGTCGCGTCTTGGTTCCGCAAAAACCGACACGAACTCGATCATACGTTCGCTCCTGAACAATCGGGACGAAAGTATTATCGCCGTTCCATGAAGGCTCGGGCGTCCTAGTCCAATCCTCGGCATCTCACATGGTTTGCCGCCGCGGTGAAGTGTCTCTTTGCGGTGTCTCGGTCGATCGATGAGGCGGCCGCTAACTTTGAATCAATCGGTATGTCGAAGCCAACCAGTTCCGAATCCCAGATTCAAGATCCACCAAGCTACGTGCTGATCGATTTTGAGAACGTTCAGCCGAAACAGCTCCGAAAGCTTCGGCAAAAGAACTACTTCGTCTTGGTATTCGTTGGAGCGAACCAATCAGCCATCCAATTCGATTTTGCTTTCGCTATGCAGTCTCTGGGTGACTCCGGTCGGTACGTGAAGATTTCAGGGCAAGCTCAAGACGCACTCGATTTCCATATCGCGTACTACATCGGCAAACTCTGGGATTCTTCACCAAAGTCGCGATTCCATATCATCTCGAAAGACAAGGGATTCGATCCGCTAGTCGATCACTTGAATCGGCAAAAGCAACGTGTCTGGCGTCACGAGGATCTAACTCCTTTGATCTCAGCAGCGGGCGGTAGTGTTCCCGTTTCAGAAGCCAGCCCGATCAACAGCCCCGCGAAGCCGGTTCCCAAAGTCCCGGCAAAACCTGCAGACGATATGTCGCAACTGATTGCCAAAGTCAAACGATGGCTGGAGGCCAATCCTGACAGTCGGCCGTCTCGGCGTGACGGCCTTGCCAATTGGCTACGCAATAGTTTCGATCGCAATTTAGAGACAAAGCAAATCAAGAAGCTGAAAGAAAGCCTCGAAAAAGCAGGCGTGATCAAATTCGATGGGGAACGGATCGTGTATTGCTTTGCGAAAAACGAGACGCAACGTCCCGTGCAAGTTCAGCTCCCTTCAGTTTCTGGACCCAGTGCGGCAGCAAATCCGATCACGAATTAGGCTGAACCGTTGCGTCACTGAATCGCCGCAATGAATCACTCGGCCGAATTTTCGCCAGTATCGATTGGCTTAAGAAACCAGTCGTGGTAGTTCATCATCGGGGCTTTGCCGGGTGGCGGAGACGGTTCACCGGTAATTTGTTCGATCGCCCAAAAGCAAGCTCGTCCGACACGATCCATTGCCGCATATTCACGCAACGCTGGCAATGAACGTTCCGCTTTCATCCGTCCCATGCTCGTCGCACACATCTGACGCACGGTGTCGTATTCTGGGATCAACGCTTTGGTATCGCGCAGGCGAGCCATCATCTCGGTAACCAATTCGTCGACGACTTCGCCCTCGTGCATGATGCCCAAAGACCAACACGCCGCACCACGGGCACGGTCACCGAGCGTCAAGTTCCGAGGAACGTAAGTCCGCATCAGCGATTCAGCGGCTGTGTAGTCCAATTGCCCGAATGCCAAAAAGAGCTGTGTTTGCAGGTCGTGGACTCCCGGCGAATCAGTGTTCAATTCCTTACTACCGAAACCATCGTAGATCTCATTCGCCCTGCCCAGCATTGCACCGAGGTGTTGTTTCTGGCGAAGTAACCTTAGGCCCCATCCCGCGGCGATCATGGTTTCGCCACGCGGGTGCCGCATCAAATCGACTAAACGGTCACCGGCCGGTTTGTGATCAAGGCTGACCAAGACGCGCGTCGCTTGTTCGCAGCCACGCCAGTCATCTTGATCGAGGATTCCGGAGGTCTCGGCAATCACTTTGTCGACCATGCCGGATTGAATCGCCAGCAGGTACAGGTACGAAGCGGCTTTTCGACGAAGTGTTGGATTCTCATCTGGCAGAAGTTCTGCCAAGGGAGCGACATTTGCTTCATCCTTCACAGCAAACAAAATTTCGCAGGCGATGTCGCGGACTGCAAAATCCAGGTGCCCCACAGCCGTTCTTGCCAAGTCGACTGCGTTTGTCGGATCAACATCGTACAAACGCTTGAGCGCAGCCGCTTTTACGATCCCAAAGTCACGTTCGGCAAGACCACGCAGAACCTCAATCGATTCCGGTGATGTGTGGTCGGACAAGAGTCGGACAGCGAGTAACGGGGCAACTCGATCATCGGTTTGATCTCCGAGTTCAGTCGCATCGGCTTCCAAGCCCTCCGCTTTGATATGCCCCAGGGCTTCGGCCGCGCACAGTCGCACGGATGCCGGTTTACGCTGATCAAAAACGATGGATCGAATCGCGTCGGCGCTCGCTTGATGTTTTACAGCCCCTAATCCATCAATCGCCATGCGCAGATCCGTTGTTCGGATGTTGGGCGACGCCAATCGTTTCGCCCAATCATCGACCATCGACACGTCTTTCCAACGCGCAAGCACCGGCTCTGCAAGAGTTGCGATTGGGCTGCCGTACTTTCGTGATTGCTCGGCTAACAATGGGCCATATTGAGGATCGTCAAACGTGCTAAACGCTCCAATCAATGACCGTCGCACCGTGACGTCCAGCGACTCATCAGCAATCAGTTCCAACAGTGTCGGAATCGTTCTCTCGATCCCTGGCATCTCGCGGCGTTTGGCGACAGAAACGGTATCGACGATCTGCCTACGCAATTGTGTCTCGGGGCGTTTCAGCGCGGTTAGCCAGACATCAATCGCTTCCGATGTGATCTCGATCGTCGGCGAATTATTGTCGTAGCTTGGGTCGTTAAACATCACATAGTCGACTTCCAAAATCGATTCTGGAAGCCGTGATGAGACAGCGTCTTGTCGTGAGAGGTTTTCTTGTGCCGCGTCAGGATTGGGTGTGTCCTGTTGGGTGTTGACAACTGGAACTTGCGCGTTCACAGCTGGAACACCTAACGCACTGATCAGCGCCCCGCAGACGGCGTAGCGGCGAAACTTCCAGAGTGGCTTTTTCAAACGGGCCGTGTCAGTCGCCATACCTGAAATCCAAATAGTCCAAACAGAAGAACAGACAATGTGCCAGAGATCCACCAAGCTCCTGGCAACAGATCATAGATCTCGAACCCAGGCGTCTTGATGATCGACAATGCGGCACATGCCGGGTTGGTCATCAAGACCGCATTGACGAGTTGGTAGCCGAACGGGGCATCGCGACCGAGCCAGATCAGCAAGGGCGTGACGAAGATTGCGATCACGATGATGTATGCGACCGTTGTTGCCGTGGCAGTCGTGCGGAACAGGCTGCCGACGGCGGCGCTGACCGCAAGGGTATAGATCACCGTCAGCAGCAAACAGATCAGCACCAATTTGATTTGCACAACCATTTGCGGCTGAATGTAGATCATCACCAGATAACCCGGTAGCGTCGCAAACAGGACCAAGGTCAGTGTCCAAAGCACGCTCAGCAACTTTCCCCGAACGATTTTGCTGGCCGACAAAGGCGTCAAACGCAACAGTTCCCAACCGCTGCCGTCTCGTTCTCCGCTGATCAGGCCTGATGCCAAGCTGGGTGTTAAAACGACGATCAGGATCACTTGCAGAATCACCATCAGTCCGCCGATCGTTTCCGTTCCCCACGCGGTCACACTTGTTGCGGCGGCAAAGGTCAATGCGACGGACAGGACGGCGGAGATCGCGACCAACCGGAACAGCCACTGAGATCTGCCAAATCGACGACAGCGAAATTCCTTGACCATCACTGGATTGAGGTACCAGGGGATGCCCGCTTTACGTCGCTGCGGGTCGACGATGTACATCAAGCGGCGAATCAAACGCTCTCCCGTACTGCGGTCTTCGGTCATGACTCCTTGGGCCCGCGACCGGTCAAAAATACGGTAATTCAGACGCGACAAAGTCCACATCGCACAAACCACGCTACTGACACTGGCAAACAATGCGAAACGTGGCCAAGTCGACTGACTGATCAGTCCACGTTGTCCGGGACTGGATTGCTGCATCAGTTCGGTCAAAACTGGAATCGGCGACAAGCTTCGCAGGTAGTTGGCTGCGGTACCGATCAAGCCCGCGTCGCCGACAAAGAATGCTGCCGGCAACAGCGTCAACAGGGCGGTAATAAAGATGACGGTATAGGTGATTCGGACGCCGGCGTCTGCCGTGTGAACATAGCTGCTGACCAACATCGCCAATGTCACGTAGTGCACGATCAGCAGGACGAGCAACAAATAGAAGCGACCGATGCCTGAATACAGATCGACGCCACCCATCACATAACAAGCAGCGGCACCGGGCAAGCTTGCCATCAACACCAGCAGCGAGAACATCAGTATCCCGGCAAGCTTGCCGAGATAGATTTTCAGCGGTGTCAGCGGCGAATTCAGCAGCAACGCGAGGGTTCCGTCATTCTTTTCGTTGACGATGGAGACCGCCGGGAAAGCTGGAATCAGGAACACGACGCCTGCGAGCAGTCCGTACCCGAACATGCGGAATACCTGAATCGACTGCGTACCGCTCAGGTCGACCGTTCCGGCACTCGGCCAACGGATCAAAACAGCCACTGAAAAAATCAGTGTCAGGCCAAGCAGCACACCGAAAGCTTTCGGCGAACGCAGAATGCCCAAAAATTCTCGTTTCGCGATCGGATTAACAACGGACTCTTCTGCGATTGCGGTGGTGTGTGTCGCCATCGATTATGCCTCAACCGCTTCGTTGTCGGCCGGTGTCGGATGCGAATCTGCGAGCGGTGCGTCTTCGCCTTTTCCGGCAACAGACAGGAAGGCGTCTTCCAAGTCAGTCGGGACTTCACGGAATTGTGAAATCAGTTGCTGGCGTTCGATCAAATGACCCAACAACGGCGCCAGTTCCGCGTCCGTAAGGCTTGTCGAAAATCGCACGATCGCTTCGGCATGCGCGGGTTCGGCGGTCGATTCACCATTGCCGTTTTTCAACCAAGCGTTTGTCAATTCGGTGACCGTATCGACCGATGCCGAATCGACCAGTTGGATCTCCATCGTGCGACGCTGTTTGATGTCACGCATGATTTCGTCGACCGTTCCGAACGCACGCAGTTTGCCTTTGGTGATCATTGCCACCACGTCACAGACGCGGGCGAGCTCCGGCAAAATATGGCTGGTCACGATCAATGTCTTGCCCATCTCCGCCAACCGAAGCAACATGATTCGCATGTCGATTCGGGCCTGTGGGTCCAAACCGTTGGCAGGTTCGTCCAGGATTAGCACTTCGGGGTCATGCATCAGAGTGCGTGCAATGGCGACGCGTTGCTGCATCCCGCGGCTGAGTGCGTCGACGAACAAGTCTTTCATGTACGTCGCGCCCGCGATCTCTAAGACTTCGTCAATCCGCAACATCCGCTTGCGTCGGCCAATGCCGTAGGCGGCTCCGAAAAAATCCAAGTACTCGCCGACTCGCATGTTGTTGTACTTGCCAAAGTCATCGGGCATGTAGCCGACCAGACGTTTGATTTTACGAGCTTCGGTCACGCAGTCCGCACCGGCGATGCTCGCCGAACCGCTTGTCGGGCGCGAAAGTCCGACCAGGATACGGATCGTGGTCGTCTTCCCAGCACCATTGGGGCCGATGAACCCTAGAATCTGACCGCGTCCGACTTGAATCGACAGCGAATCGAGGGCCGTAAATTCGTCGTAGCGTTTGGTCAACTCGTGCGTCTGGACGACAACATCGTTGGAGAGGGAAGGCTTATTCACGGGCTATCAGTTCACAGAGCGGGTTGGAGCGTATGATCGAGGCACTGACAAAAACGTTTACTTGGCGACCCCTTCGACATCGATAATGAACGAATCGACTTGCCAGGTCTTGTTCGTTGTTTCAATCTCACCAACGATCGGATGGGGCACGTTCGTCTGAGGAGTTTGCTGTGAGATGACAACCGAATCCGCGGCTTCCGGTGCACCGTCGATCGGCGAACTGACAGAGAGTGTTAACACGATGCCGCCGTTGATACTGGCATCAAGCACGGATTCGTCATCAATCGAAAACGATTGCAAACCCGTTGGACTATCGATTTCAAAAACGGTTGTCGATTGGTCGCCGTGGACGGCTTTGATTGCGACAGTCCGTTCTGGCGCGGCGATACGCATCGAAACGTTAACGCGTGTGATCGCTACGTCGCCCAGCTCCGGAGGCAACCGAAACAGCAAGTCGGTTTCGGTTGATTTGGTGACATCCGTCAGCCATTGTCCATTCCGCGGGTTGAATAGGGACGACATCCCACGTGACTTGGTGAACGATTCGGTCTTGATGAACGTTGCCGGAATTCTCACGCGTGTGCCAGGTTCCGGAGCACGGAGTTTGACTGGAATCGACACAAGAGACGTACCGATCCGATCAAACGCTTCGGAGACACCAATGCCAATGTCCTGTGGGTCACTCCAAAACATCAATTGCACACCGTCTTTCAAAAAACTCTGCTCACCAGATTCAAAAAGCTGACGGAGAAGTGCTTGTCTTCGCGTTTGCGTGTCATCAAGAAGTGTTGCGTCGACAAACTGACCCGCCGTCAGAACCGCATCCGGGCCGACTGTGATGGCAGCATCCTTATCAGACATCGCTACTTTCGCGCTACAACTCGGTGCTGGGAAGCTAGCCAGGAAAGCGTCCTCCAGTTTCATCGAACTGGCGTGTTCCAGATTCCCGACAAACCCGGTCTCGTTAAACGAGCCCGTAAGCATTGTTGGCATGGAACCGATGTCAGACGTGTTGGTTGAGTTTGTCACAAACATCGACGTATTCGAGAACCAATTCTCTACCGTGCCCGGCGGTTGTTCAGGCTGGATCCAGCGATTCTCACCTGAACCCGACCATTGTGCACGCTTGGTTCGATTGCTTGCCCATTCCAACGGTTGGACAAAGATGTCTGCTTTCGATGACAATTCGACCGGCGTTTCGTCTTGGCAATAAACGGCATACGTGGATTGGATGTCGGCTTCTTGTGTCGCCTCGTTGATCACCACCAGTTGTCCGGAAGCGATCGTGGTCGGAATCGAGCCGCTGTTACTTTTGCCGATCCATAGCATTGCACCGCCGGTCAACAACGCGACCGCAGGGATCAAGATCGCGAGCCGCTCCAAACGCTTCATACGCATCCACCACAAACCACCAGCTGCGATCAATACTGTGTTTGTAATCATCATGAACGCGGCGGTCGAACGCGACGGGACTTGATAACCGATCTGTTCGTTGACCAATGGAGCCATCGCCGCGACCGAGTCAAAGGGTTCGACATGCGGTTCAAAAAGCCGACGTGAAAAGTACGTGAAACCGTTCATTGGGCCGCGCTGCGAATTCAGCCAACCTTCGCCGCCCAACGTGGTAAAGAGAACTTCGCCATCACCAACTGATTGCCAGAAGGCCGCGGGCCATCCGTCGATCGAACTCGAGATATCTTCGGAACTGGTAAATACGCGAACGAACTCAACCGGTGATTCGGATTCCCACGTTTCCGAAACTGCGTCGTTTGACCCGACCGCATTGAACGACTGCAATTCAAATTGATTCAACATTGTCGAATCACCGATGTCGAACACGGCATCGTCGCCAAGAAGGTCGCGAACGATGTCTTCGTCCGTCTGATCCAACATGATCCACAATCGCCCGCCGCGACGCAGCCATCGACGGACTGCCAAAAGCCCCGCCGTATCGTGTCGTAAGGAATTCCCTGCAATTACGATTTGATCAAGTTGATCAAGTGCGCCGTGTGTGTCAGGAAGGAAGTTCGCGTTGAACGCGATATTGGGTAACTCCATCGAGTTTTGGATTGCAGACGTTCTGCCAACATCAATCAACTTGGTCAAATGATCGATGCGATAGACTTCCGTTCCGTCGAGATCAATCGTTGGCGGATCTGAAATCAATCCGGTGTTGATTTCGTCTTCCGTCAGCAGCAGCGAACGCTTAATGGTGGCCGCGTCAGTCCAATCCGGCCGCAAGGTCTCGCCGTCAGGCCCGGACTGCAACATCATCGAAGTGATCGGAATGTTGACACGCCCAACCTCGGTCTGAGGCGGCACCAATACCGGCACCCAAGCCTGCCGTTGGCTCCCGGCCGGAACCCACACGTCAGCAGCGAATTGAACCTTTGGTTCACCATCAACATAGACAGAAATCAATTCGTTGCGATCTTGTGAGCCGCGATTGACCGCAACGACTTTCAACGGCGTCCAGTGATTACTCGATGCCCGTTGCACCATCGAAGGAATGATGGTGATGCCCGCAGGTGATTGCTCAGACGGAGACTGCGCCACAGCGTGATTCAAGGAGACCCAGCCCACGCCGTAGATGGCAAGGAACCAAGCGGCAAAAAAGGCAGGTGCACAAGGCAGGTGGGGCAAGCGACGTTGCATATTGATCAAAAAATGCAAGGCAGTGGCATAATGCGGTCTCATGATCCTAACGCCCCCCAAAGCCAATTAGAACCTCACACCCCGAAAGAAACTTTGCCGCCCAGGTAAATCGCGAGCCCGATAGAAACAAGAGCTATTCTCACCAGCTCCTTCATCGTGCATCCGAATTGCTTGGTTGCATCCGATGTTGAGCCGTACTGCCAAGCAAAATGAAGCGAGCGAAAATCACCTCAAGGCTAGTCTCCAATCGCTGGTGTCTCGCCTTGAGGGGATTCCCGGTTCCCCGAGGCTCTGAGACCATTGAGAGACATCGCGAGCGACGACTACACGTTCACAAAACCACACGGACTCCCGTCTCCGTTCGAGGCCTTTGCCAGATCGACGCCGTTTGCCGAATCCGAGGGGAGAGCTGGGACGGAACCGACGCTAGCGCGTGACGGCTAACCGGATGCGCGCTGGAGTCTAGCCTTGAGGCGATCCGCGGTCCGCACCCCGCCTGCTTGCGTCAATTCCCACTACATTCAGCGCATAAAAAAGCCCTTTGGTTCGAAGAACTAAAGGGCTTATAAAAAAATGGCGAGACCTACTTTCACGCTGGTGGGCACTATCATCGGCTCGGAAAGCTTAACTGCTGTGTTCGGGATGGGAACAGGTGGGACCTTTCCGAT
>NZ_NPDI01000062.1:0-37158 GCF_002251265.1 Rhodopirellula sp. MGV
TGAGTGGATTGAATGACCTTCGGATCACCGGCACGTCGATCCGACAAACAAACTTTGAGGTATCGCCAGTCACATTGTCGGTTCAATTTGCCGTTGATGGATCGTTGACTGGAGACGTGATCGTCCGATTGACTGACACTCAAACCAGTTCGATTGTCGAAGAGCAAACACTGGCACTGAAGTCCGACGAAGCCAACTACTATGCATCGTTTCAATTTCGTCCCGACGATGTCGGTTTGCGTTTTTATCGTGTGGACGTCTTCCGACAGACTGACCAAGCGGCGTTCGATTCGGTGGAGACATTGATTGAGCAACAGTCGTCCGAAACGACATTGATCAACAACACCAAATTGGTTGCCGTCGATCGCCGAACAGGCCCCTATCGTGTGCTGTATCTGGCGGGACGACCAAACTGGGAATTCAAATTTCTGCGCCGAGCCGTTGACGAAGACGCCGAGGTCGAATTGACCGGATTGCTTCGCATGGCGAACAAAGAACCCAAATTCAGCTTCCGCGATCAAGCCGTCTCGGGGACAAACCCTCTGTTCCAGGGCTTGGGGGACGATGCCGAAGAAACGGCCGAACAATACGACGAACCTGTCCTGGTTCCGATCGGGGTTAAACAAGCCGACGAGTTGTCGTCTGGCTTTCCCAAAACCGAAGACCAACTGTTCTACTTTGACGCCTTGATTCTAGACGACATCGAACCATCCTTTTTTTCCCAAGACCAGCTAAAACTGATCCGGCGATTTGTCTCGCTGCGAGGCGGCGGCTTAATGTTTTTGGGCGGCCAGGAAATGTGGGCCGGCCGCGACTTTGAGGATTCAGTGCTGGGTGATCTTTCCCCGGTGTATGTCAAACGACGCAACATGGATGGGCCATCCCAACAATCGATGCAATTGACGCGTGAGGGAATGCTCGAACCGTGGATGCGATTGCGTTCGACCGTCAACGAAGAAAATAAGCGTTTGAAATCGATGGCTTCGTTCACATCGGTGAATGAAGTCGGCAGCTTGAAACCCGGTGCCTACGGCTTGGCAACAGTGACCGATAGCAGCGGAGAGGAACGCACTGCGGTTGCGGTACAACGTTTTGGCCGCGGCAAGGTTGGATCGGTGATGATTGCCGACTATTGGCGTTGGGCAATGAACGCACAACCTGGTCAAGCTGACGATTCTTATCAATCGTGGCGTCAAATGGTGCGGTGGCTGGTTGGCGACGTTCCGCGGCGAACCGAATTGACCGTGAAAGACGATCCCGAAAACGATGCGGTCATTTTGGAAGTCGCCGCCTTTGATGAAGCGTTTGATCCGCTGGAAAATGGTGAAGTCAGCCTGACCATTCGACAACCAAACGGCGCCTCCGTACCGCTTTCTGTCCACCCCGTGCCCGATCGCCCCGGCGTCGTCACCGCTTCATTCTTTGATGACAGCGCGGGGGCTTATGTGGCGAACGCCGAAGTCCGATCAACGGATGGTGAAGTCATTGGGACGCCTGTTGCCGGCTGGACAAAACAGATCGCGGGTCGCGAGTTCGACCAAATCGGATTCAACCGACCTTTGATGGATTCAATCGCAAAACGCAGCGGCGGGAAACTGATCCCAGAATCTGAACTCGATCGTTTCACCGACCAACTGAATACCAACAAGGTCCCAGTGACAGAAACATGGGTTTATCCGATCTGGCATCGCGGCTGGGTGCTCGCATTGGCGCTCGGGTGCCTGTGTGCCGAATGGGGACTACGACGATATCGAGGACTGGCATGAGAATCACACCCCCTTTCAAGGTGATTGTTCGTATGGCTCCCGCTCGATGGATACGAATTGTTTCCGCCACACTGTTGTGTTCGATCTCAACCGTCGCGGGCGCGCAAGACGCAATCGTGGAACCAGACATTCAGGCTGTCGCCGAAAGCAAAACGGCCCCCACGGATGTCCTATTGGTCGTCGGTGCCGGAGGGACGGACGAGTACGAATCGACGTTTCAAAAGTGGTCAGCAATTTGGGAAAACAACTGCCAAACCGCAGGTTTGAATCTGCTGCAACTGGGGCCGGAGCCGTCTACCGAAAACACGACCGTGAAAGCGGAACTCGAATCGTTCCTGAAACAAAGCGGTGCCCTTGAAGCAAGCGATCAGCCGCTGTGGATTATTTTGATCGGTCACGGGACCTGGGACGGCAAGGCCGCCAAGTTCAATTTGGTTGGCCCCGATGCCAGCGGCGAAGAACTCGATCAATGGTTGAGTTCGATTCGACGCCCATTGATTGTTGCCAACTGCACGTCAAGCAGCGCACCATTTATCAATCGGGTCAGCTCACCAGGTCGGATCGTGATCACGGCAACGCGAAACGGCTCCGAACACAATTTTGCGATCTTCGGAAAGTACCTTGCCGAAGCGTTTGGTTCGATCGATGCCGATCTGAATCACGATGACGAAGTCAGCGCCAAAGAGGCATTTATCCGGGCATCAATTGAAACGCAACGCTTTTACGACGAGCAAGGACGACTATCAAGCGAACACGCGTTGATCGACGACAACGCCGACAAGAAGGGGTCGGAGGTCGAGCTGGTTCGCGGGATCAAAGTTTCAAAATCCAAAGCGGCAGTCGATGGCGTGGCAGCTGACGGATACTCTATTTTGGTGAACTCTGAACTGAAACCACAGACGCCCGAACAACGCGCCGAGCGTCAACGACTGGAATCGGAGTTGGAGTCACTGAAATCTCAGTACGCCGACGAGTCCAAAGAAACACTTCGTCAAGCGGCAATCCCAGTGCTGATGCAACTGGCAGCTCTGTACGAAGACAAAGCCGAGTAGTCGCACTTCGCTTGAGATTACTTGACGATCTTCCAGTGGACCAAGATCGTCAGATGCTGCAACGCCTCTCCAGTTTGCACAATGCTTTGTGCGTTGGTCAAAGCAACGGTTCCCGCGACAGTCCACTCATTGGCATCGACGGTGATCGAGGTTTCCAACTTCGCAGATTCGATTTCGATTCGGTCAGTGGTTTGACCATTTCCAAAGTTCGTCGCGAGCACTTCTTCAGGTGCGGAAGCCATTTCGATTCCCATTCGGATGCGGGCGGATTCGCCGCTGACATCAACGTCAGGGATCACTTTTCCGAACAGCCCCAGCAAGACTGTCTCGGTTTCGGGTCGGTAGGCAACATTCGTTGGGAATGCCGATTGCAAATCGCTGCTTCCGACGACTGGTGTCAGTGAAACGATGTAACTTCGTTTTAGCCCAGATGCGATTTCCACCGCTCGGTGATTGTCGCAGCGCAATGTAATCCGTGCCGCAGAGTCGTCCGCGGCAATGGCTTTCAGTTTTTCCGACGAGGCGTCAGTAAGCGATTCGGTGGCACTTGGTTCGAGTTGCACAAATCGGATATCGAGCTGAATACTTGGCGTGGTCGCATCCGCGTCGATCAATAACTCGAGCAAGTTAGCAATGCGTTGATGCACTTCAGGTGTGTGGGTGACGATCAACAGTGGTCCGACAAGGCTAAGCTCTCCACCGCTACCGACCATCTCATTCCAAGGTGCGTCAGGGCCATTCACATGGTTGAGAACGATATCTTTGAGTGCTTCGCGTGTCATTTGTTGGGGAAGTAACATCGTCCCGGTGACGAATCCTCCCATGCCCCCCATCCCTCCTCCCATCTGAGGCAACACGTTATCTGGGATGCGAAACATCCCTCCTCCCATCTGACCTTGTCCGTCGATCATTCCCCCCATTGGCTGCAGCGTGTTGGTCTTCGCGGTCGCAGATCCCAACAGCGAGGGCGACTCGAGCAATACGGAAACGTTGTAGGCTTTGGTGACATACTTTGCGGAGGCATTCCCGGGGGCAGCATTGCTCTGTTGGGCATCAGCTTGCGCTACGTGAAGGCACGACAATCCCAGCAGAAATCCCAGTTGGGACAAAGCGAACAACGGTTGTGCCAATCGACTCTGGCGATAGCGAATGAGAAGTTTCGGGCGTTTCATGTTTCTGACCTTGGGTTTGATCGATCCAGAACTGTAGCGACTTTTCGATAGCCGCGAAGTTGACACGAGCAGAGTGAAGAGAGGGTGAGAGATGAGGCTGCGTCGCCGCTCGGGCGATGAACGCACGGGAGTTGGGCGTATTACGGGACAGCAATGCGATATAAGCGGGCTGCTGATGCCAGCCGTGAAGCACGAGTTCAGCAAGTGTATTGTCAACCTGGCGATTGGGCACCGATGCGACAACGAATGCCGCGGCCAACTTTATTTCTCTGTCGTTCGAACGAAGAAACTGAATCAACACCGGCACAGATTCGGCGTGCAGTTCATTAACGCCGTGACGGACCGCTTTACGCCAAAGGGGCAACTGGGCGAGCTCAAGCAATTGGCGAACTGCGACCGGCTCTTCGGACCTCGCGATGACTTGGCAAAGCAACGTGCGTTCTTCATCCGAACGAGCAAGCGGCACCATCGCGGGCATCTCGTCGATGCGTTTCAGGCGGAGCAATCTATCCCAGGCAAGGTATCGGATCGACGGTGCATCCAACCACGCGGTGAGAACGGATTGCGACTGATTTCCTGCCGCGTTTAAAACCAGTTCAATTGCACGCTCTCGCTTCGTAGGGTCGTTGATTTGGGGAACCAAATTGACAGCCGAACGCCCCATCGTTGTTGGGTGAAATGCGAGTTGCCGGCAAGCAGCAACCCAACGAGAACTCGCAGGCGCACCGGCTTCGTCGACAAACAAACAAAACTGTTCGAGTGGTTTGAGTTGCGTCTTGTCTGCGTTCGACTGAGCGGCAGTTTCGTCGACAGGTGGAATTGAAACCGCAGGGCCGGTCGTCACAGGAACATTCGGTGTTTCAATTGCGTTTGAAGCGCCACTGGATGGATGCGACGCGAGCTTTGTTCCGCTTTCAGAAACGTTGTAAATCGCAAGAATGGCGAATACGAGCATCGCTGCTGCACCGCCGAATACGGCTTTGACCTTTCGGCGTTTGACACTTCGTCGACGACGGTAATGTTGCCAAGTTAGCCGCGTTTGGTCGACAAGCGGATCGTCGTGGCCAGATGCCGGGTCGGCTCTGCGCAATAGCGAATCGAGTGGATCTTGATTCATCACTTATTCCCCCGAGGGCTGTTCCAAGTGGGGACTCAATACCGATCGCAACCGTTGGCGTGCGGCGTGCAGATTCGCATGCACATTGGAAACTTTGATGTCAACCACCTCCGCGACTTGCGACGCAGTCATGCCTTGCCAGACGATCAGCGAAAACACTTCGCGTTGTCGGTGAGGCAACTCCATGACCGCTTGTCGAATCAGACTATCGGTTTCATTGTCAGCCGCTTGTTCGGTTGGTCCACGTTGCGGATCGGGAATCATTGCCAACGCTTCGTAGCGTTGATCGGATCCCAACGCGATCGCACGCTTGCGTCGACGCTGGGCTTCGCTGATCAAATCACGCACGGCGTGGATCAAGATACGAACAAGCCACGTTTCCAATTGCGAGCGGCCGTCAAAACGCTTCCAGGATTTAGAAGCCTTCAGTAAAGCGTTTTGCAACGCTTCGGAAGCCATCTCCTCTTCGTCAGCTAATCGGCGTGCGACCGCAACCAGGCGTGGCAAGCAAGCATCAACCGAGCGAGCAAATTCATCCTCGCTAAGCTTGCTCTGCATCGACGACTCTCCGGCGTGGTCACGCCCGAACAGTCGATGACCATCCATCGTTTTTCGTATCGCGGAATCCATCGTTTCACCCGGCGGTAATTGGCGCTTATCATGTTAGACCAATTCGGGGGACGGATTCTAAAACGAAAAACGGGTGGTTTTTAGAATTCTTGTCTAGAACGCGAGCTTCGCTTCTCACTTAGCGGCGTTTTAAAATCCAAGCCATCAAACCTGGAAACAGTCGATCGGCATAGACAAGGGCTTTTCCGCCAAGACTGAGAATCACCTCACGACGTCGGCGTTCGATGGCCCGAATCGTCGCGGCGGCGACTCGGTCAGGAGACCAGCTCCCGACGCTCTTACTGCTGGCACCTTCAGAGTCGATCAACACATTGAAGAACTCGCTACGTGTCGTGCTGGGGCTGACCAGCGTCACCGTCAGGCCTTGTGACTGCAGTTCGGCACGCAGTGAATCAGTCCATCCATGCATCGCAAACTTACTGGCGCAGTACTCGCTTTTGTCGGGTACCGCGCAGTGACCAAGGACGCTGCTGATGTTGCAGATGACACCATCACCACTCGCTTTAAGCAGCGGTAGCAACGATCGGGTCAGCTCGGTAGGAGCGAAGAAATTGACCTCCATCACATCGCGCAATCGCTCCGGGGATGCCGTTTCGAACGCGCCAATTGCCCCGACACCGGCATTGTTAACTAGCAAGTCAACGTGTCCACGTTCTTCGCAAATCGCATCAACAATGCGTTGCCGAGTTTGCGGTTCGGTGAGGTCACCGGCCAGAGCAATCAGATTCTCTTCGAAGAACTGATTTTCTCTGGCAAGGTCTGCTAACCGCTCTTCACGCCGGGCCACCACGATCACGCGGCAGCCACGGCGGACGAGTTGTTTTGCGAGACATTGCCCAATGCCGCTACTTGCACCGGTCACGACGGCAAGCTTGCCGTCGGCAGACCAGCGTCGTGGACGATCGGTCATGCAACGTCTGTCGCCGGTGAGGTTTCGTTGACGACATCGTCATCCAAGTCAATCGGTGCGACCGAATCGATCGTTGGAGTGTTATCGACAACTGGGCGATAAGACACGGCTAACTTGCGGACCAGTCCCATCGCGCTGATCGGCAAGCGAACTCGCATGCGAACGATTTCGGCTTCGAACGTCTGCGAGGCGATTTCACCTTTGGCAGCCAGGAACGAGAGCAGTTTGCCATTCCCCGGATCGATTTCGATATCGAGGTCGACGAATTCCCGGCTGAGCGCGTCTCCGACAGCTTCAATCAAACCGTCAAAGCCTTTGCCATCGCGTGCGCTGACTGGGATCGCATTTGGATAGCGATCAAGAACACGGTTCAACATCGCGGGCGACTTGATGGCGTCGACCTTGTTGAGAACCAAGAGCGTGTCTTTCTCGCGAATCTCCAGTTCGCTCAGGACTTTATAAACCGCACTGATTTGACCGAAGACGTCCGGGTTGCTTCCGTCAGCGACGTGCAACAACAAGTCAGCCTGTCGAGTCTCTTCCAATGTCGACTTAAAACTTGCGACCAACGAGTGCGGCAGGTCGCGGATGAACCCGACCGTGTCGCTTAATAGGACGGTTCCCCATTGCGGCAAATGCCAACGCCGGGTTCGCGTATCCAGGGTCGCAAAAAGTTTGTCCTCTGCCAAAACGTGAGCTTCGGTCAACGCGTTCATTAACGTGCTCTTGCCAGCGTTGGTGTATCCGACCAACGAAACGGTGGGCGCGTCGCGACGTGATTCGACTTGGCGCTGCCGACGAGACTCGACTTTGCCAAGCTCCTGCTTCAAGTCGTGGATTCGCTTTTGCGCCAACCGACGGTCGACTTCCAATTGCTTTTCACCAGGACCACGCATACCGACGCCCATCGATTGACGGGACAAGTGAGTCCACATCCGTTTCAATCGCGGAAGTGAATACTCGAGCTGAGCCAATTCAACGGCCAAGCGTGACTCGTGAGTTCGCGCACCGGCGGCGAAAATGTCCAAGATCAACTCGGTTCGATCGAGGACTTTGGCGTCTACCGCTTTTTCCAAATTGCGGATTTGGCCCGGCGTTAGCTCGTTGTCGAAAATCACGACGTCGGCTTTCGTTTTTTCCACTAGCTCTCGGAGCTCGTCGACTTTGCCACGACCAAGGTACGTCCCGTGGTCCGGTGTGACACGTTTCTGGATCAGCTCGCCGACGACCTGTGTTCCGGCGGTGGTCGCTAATCCATGGAGCTCTTCAAGCGGATCAGATGAATCGCTGCTGTCCGGCAAAATGAGTCGTGCAAGGACGCTGCGTTCGGGGGTGTCATCAATGACAGTGTGTTGTTCGCGCACTTAAAAAAAGGGCCTCAAGATACATCGGGTGGTGGAAACGAGAGGTGACGCGTTCCACTTAAGTATACCTAATCCACGGTGGCAGGACGAAACGCCAAAATTGGCGGCTGCATACCGTGGGCCGATCCTGTTGAAGCGTGCTCAAATCACTGGATTAAATACCTGCGTAAAGAAGATTGCAGTAATGATTGGGGGGATGCCAATGCACTCGCAGCAGCATCAGGGCAAACACCCTTCGCCCGACGGAACACCTAGAAGGCATCGAGTGATACCGGGTTCGCGCGAATTAACGAGGTTTTGTGACTCGTTTTCGGCGAGCGACCAGAGTGACGAAATTCCCTTGCTGAACAACGCGGTCGTCTTCGTTCACCAGACTACGTTGCCAAAGGACTTTGACCGCTCTTCGGCCGTGTGGCTCGATACTGATGATTTCGTTTCTCCCACGAACGCGGTCGCCAAAAAACACTGGGGCGAGAAACTTCCACTCATCAATACTGACCAGCGCCAGCGTCACGGCATTGGGATGGTTTGTCCCCAAACCCGCCAAAACGCTGAGCCCGAGCAATCCGTGTGCGATTGGCTTCCCAAACGGTGAGTCCGCTGCGTCACCATGGATCGGAGTGTGGTCCCCTGTCAGTGAAGCAAACTGACAGACATCGGATCCGGTGATTTCGCGTGACTCGGTTTCCCAGCAATCACCTTCGCTTAGATCCTCGGCGTAAAGCGGTTGCTCAACAGCAACATGAACTGATGACCTGTCCGATTGACTTTCCGCGTCAGTTTGACATGGCGAGGTCTGAAGATCGACGGAATCCGTCATGGATGTTCCACGCAGATCCTCGAGCTCAGACTCATTCATGGAGTTGCTGATCACGCTCAAGGTTACCTGATAGTGTCCGAATAGTTTGCTGATTAGTTCTCTGCCAGCGCGTTCACCAGCGGTTTCCCCACCGATGCGGCAGTCACAACGATTGCGTCGTCAAACAGCTCTGAAGATGACTTCGAATCAGCTGCTCTGCTCAGTGAACCTGATGCTCGCGATTTCAGTTGGCGTTTCCACCCCCCTACGGCACTTCGAACACGGAGTCTCCACATCATGTCGGCTTCGGATCACAGGCGATAGCGGCGACGTGAAACTTTTAGAGGAAAACTTTGGTTTTTCCTGCCAATTTCGGTTTGCGGCGAGATTGCCGAGCATTCCGACTGAGAAGATTGCAGCGGGGCGGTAGAATACCGCTGTTGCGGATTATTCTCCCCGTACCATCCTCCCACCTGTGATCTCCCACCTTATCGAATCATGAAGCTGCAATCGTCCCCCTTCTTGGCGTCATTCCTTTCTTGCTGGTCCGGTGCCAACGTCCGAATCGGTGTCAAAAAAGTTTCCTTTGCGTTGACTGTTGTATCGACTGTCCTGACCGCGCTCGATGTCGACCAAGCCCAGGCTGACGAGCCGATCTCATTTCAAATTCGCATGCTGGCCCTCGATGCCAACGAAGGGATCGCGGCAGGCGATATCGATGGCGATGGCAAGAAAGACTTGGTCGCCGGACGTGCTTGGTTCAAAGGCGGTGACTGGGCCGCGCGGCCGCTTCGCAACATCGAAGACTGGAACGGATACGTCCAAAGTAATGGCGACTACTTGTTCGACTTGGACAAGGACGGTGACCTCGATGTATTCGCGGGTTCATTTATCCCCTCGGAAGTCCATTGGTACGAGAACCCAGGTAACGACGGACTGCGTCTCGGAAAGCAATGGAAGCAACACTTGCTGCTCGATACCAAACGGTCTCAAAACGAAGGCCAACTGTTGAGTGACATCGATGGCGACGGAAGCCCCGAATGGATCGTCAACAGCTGGGCAAAAGACTGCCCTGCGTACATCTACCGCTTAGTCGAAAAACCTGACAGTGACGTTTCGGATTCCAATCCCGCTCGTTTCGAATTGGTTGGCCATGCCTTAGGTCAATCCGGTAACGGACATGGCGTTGCGGTCGGCGATCTGAACAACGATGGCAAAGTCGATTTGATGGTCGGCCAAGGTTGGTACGAACAACCCGCATCCGATCCTTGGTCACAACCATGGACGTTCCATTCCGATTGGGATCTCCACAGTTCGTTGCCGATGATCATCGCTGACTTAGACAAAGACGGTGACAGCGACGTGATCATTGGGAATGGGCACAACTATGGCCTGTATTGGTGGGAACAAGTTGGTAGCGATTCCGAGACCGGAAAAATCGAATTCGTCGATCACATGATCGACGACAGCTATTCCCAGCCCCATACGCTGGCTTGGGCAGACCTTGATGGTGACGGCGATGATGAGTTGATCACTGGCAAACGTTACTACGCGCACAACAGCCATGATCCCGGCGGAAACGAACCGCCATGTTTGTATTACTATCGCTGGGACCCAAAAACCAAAACTTTCACGCGTCACACGATCGATGAAGGCCACGTCGGTTGCGGATTGCAGATCGTTGTCGAAGATCTGAACGGCGATTCCAAAGTCGACCTGGCCGTGGCCGGAAAGAGTGGAACGTACCTATTGCTCGCCGAATGAACGACGAATCGAAGCCTGACAAAAACGCTCGCGACCTCACCATTCGCGAAGCTCAAGAAACGGTTGATCAGTGGATCAAAACCATCGGAGTTCGCTACTTCGACGAAATGACGAACCTCGCCCAACTCGTCGAAGAGGTTGGCGAGGTAGCAAGAATTCTGTCGAGGACCTGTGGCGAACAGTCCTACAAATCAGGCCAGACTCCCGGCGACTTGGCCGACGAATTGGCCGACGTCATGTTTGTAACAATCTGCCTGGCCAACCAGTCGGGCATCGATTTAACGGCGGCGCTGGATGCAAACCTTGAAAAGAAAACCCAGCGTGACAAAGACCGCCATCGCAATAACTCGAAGTTAAGGGATTCGTGATCCCGAATCACTTCGCCATTCGCAAGGGCATCGGTTCCGCGTCATAACTGGAACGTAGTCGTTCATGGAATCGCATCGGAGCCGCGATGTTTGCACGCATGTATTGGCCGGGTGCACCACTAACGTCTTGGCATTCAAAGGGTTCACCAATCGGCCGGGCCTTGAAGATTCGGTGGTACAACTTGGCATGTCGTGGATGCACGATCGCATCCATGTGTGTCAGCCCCATTTCGATTGCCGTCTGATGCATCAATCCCGTCAGGGCAAGAAAGACAGATCGATACCGCGTCGATGAGTTCGCATCAGCGGATTCATGCTCGATCGCCAATCGACACACTCTTCCAACGCGCCCGTCACAAGCAAACGGATCAAACACTTGGATCACTGATTCGTGGCCCGATCCCAGCACTGCTTCGGCAGTCGGCGTCAAAAGTGTCACGGTACCACAGATAACTTCGTGCGCGTCTTTCGAAAATGGATTGCGACCTTCAGATCGCCGGGGATTTGGAACACCGAATAGATATTCGGTCGTTCGGAATGCGAGAAACACGTTTGCTTTCCAGCGACGGTCTTCCTGAAACATGACCGGCGATGCGCTTGCCAGCTGCGTCGTGGGCGAATCGGTTGGAGCTTCTTTGCCCAACAATCCAACGTCTTCATAGCGTTGGCGCCGAAACTCGTCGGCTCGCCGCAAGTCGGCTGGTGTGGTTGCCAATCGGCAATGAATGGATTGGCGAACTTTGACTTTGGTAGAAACGAGTTGCCTGGATGGATCACGTAGACGTGCCGATCGCAAACTGGCGATTGACTGCATTACATTCCCCCGGTGATGGAACGATAAGTGGTGGGTTGCTTCAGGTCTGCGTCAACAGCTTGCCTATCGCACAGGTCACTCATTGACTTGGCAGCCCCAATTGCTCGGTTTGCTCAGTGCCGAAGCACTGGCTGGAATTCAAACGCGAATCAAAAAAGAAAAAGAGAGAAGAGTTCGGGCAGTCAGAGCCCCCATAGCTCGTCAGCCGATGGACGAGGATTATGACGATTATCTGACCCAGCGTGTTTGGATAAGACAAATAATTTGTGTTAATTACAAGCGATGGCGAGTTTAGGGGGACCTATAGCACTCGCCTGGTGATGGACGGGCGTACGTGGCATAACGCGAGTTTATTTACCACAACGGCCCCCTGCTGGGGCTCTAACTGTTTGCCATTAGACCGGTAAAGCTCAAAACAAGTTCCGCGAATCGACAAAATCGTTGCGGATTATTGTTCGCCCAGATTAGGTTTGCGGCTCAGCGGGACCGGTTCGGTAAAGCAAGAATGGGATCGTCCTGCGGAGCTTTGCCCACCGTGGATTCCAAGGTCCGAAGGTGCCCATGCCGAGCAATAAATTTTCCGAGAGCACTCGCAGTTCCCCGCGTAACCAACACACCGCCCCTCGATTGCGTTTTCGATAGTCGAGGATATAGGCGGCTCCGTTGACAACGTTCGAGCCGCCGATGTACGTGTCCATCGGCAGCAGTACCTTGCGTGAATCAGGGGTACCGAAAACGTTGTAGCCCTGTCCGCGCTCGCGATCGATCGGACAAAACCCTTTGCCAATCCAAGGCCCTTTGCACGAGAACAGCTTTCGCACAATACAGGTGCAGAAGCGATCGCCTTGTGAAAGCATGACCGAGCCGTACTCCGCATGGACGTCCGCGATCGCGGGCGCGGCCAGATCTCGGTAGATAATTTTCAAATTGATTCGGTCAAGCTCGCGCAGCCTGTCAACCGTTTGAAAATCAGCCTGGGCCAGCAAACCAGATCGAGCAAGTTCGCCACACGGCCTGTTAGACAGCGCAGCGGTTGAGTTTGAATCAACGGTTGATGCATCCATGCGACACGTGGGGCTTCGTCGGAAATGAAAGATCAGCGTTAGCAGATAAGGGTTGAGGTGAAAGCACAAAGACAGGACTGCACGCGATCGGCGCGTCTCTGACCGCTGGATCACGGTCCGTTGGTTCGGTGGGCGGTAATCAAGCACTCCCCTGCTTCTGTGGGATGTTTGAACTAGCACATCTCGCCGTTGTCCGACAAGCCCGATCTCTGCAGTCGCCGTTTGTCTGAGCAAATGTCGACCAATGAGGAAGCGTTAACCCTCGATAATATTGGAACTTGCGTTGATTCGTCCAAAGCGATTTGTTAAACGTCTCCAGCCATTGGACGGATTTAACGGACGAAAGGACTCGTCTTAGAAGAGAAACGCATGAAGCCAACGACTGTTTTATCAGGACGCCTAAGCGCGACTCGTCGCGGGAAAGTGTCTGTGTTGTGCGTTCGAGCGACGACGGCAACACAACTATCAAACGGGCGACATCTCTGGATGTCTCAGTTTCGGAAGGCAGGCTTACTCGAAGAACGCAACGAGGCGAAACTTCGTGACCCTGCGCTGCCCCAAAGCACTAACCAAGGACCGTGGAAAGCGATTGCGATCAATGCTTATCGCACGGTGGAAGGCGGCCTCTTTAGAACGTTTGGACGAAACCGCTTGAACGATGACGGCGGTGAATGCACCAATCTGTACCGAGGCGTCTGCGGCACAGTCACGCTGCTGGTGCCCCGCGACTCGTCAAAATCCGTCGGCCGGATCACTCGCTTGGCGATCGATCACGCCGAACACGCGGAGATCGCAACCAACGGTGCCAGCACGCCGATTGCCTACCGAACGGTGTTCCTTGAATTGACGAGTTACTTGTATCAAACCGCAATTGAATACGGGCTGACTGATCTGGAAGCGATCGTTCACCCACGTCACGCCAAACTTTACAAGCGTGTCTTCAATGCAACGCCGATCGGCAAGCCGTTTGCCTGCGAAGAAGTCGCCGGCGCGCTGGCCCAATTGATGCAAGCTGATATTCGCGACCCGAAACAATTTCATCCCCGGTTGCGAGAACGCTATCTGACTCGCAGTGCCTAGTCGCGTCCAATCGTACTCGGCTCAACAACGGTCACTTCGATCGGGCTTCCATCGCGCCGAGTCAATCGAAATTGAAATTCATAGTCCTGCGCCCACGATTCTGTTTGCGCGTTCTGCAGGACTTTGATCAGTACGGTGTTTTCCCCCGCCTGCAACTCACAGGGTGAGACGTATTGATCGATCCGTGTTCCCGAGTGATACACATTATTGCTGATCACTGGTTTCCCATTGACCCAAACTTGGTTGGCGTTGATGCAACCGAGTCGGGCTTCGGCCGGAAGCACGTTTGCGTTTGAAAAGTCTGCGTCATTGGATACCGTGAAGCGACAAAAAGCATACGCGACGGCGTCTTTCGCATTGGCCATCGGTGCGTTCAAGTCGACCATACCGAGTTTGTCATCGCTACCAATCTGTTGCCACTGAACCGCTTGCCCCGCCTTACCTTTCTCGCTGGCGTTTGCCTCGCCGGGAAGCGTTTGGATGGGCGAACCGGATTCCAGATAACGTTGCTCCGGCGTGTATGCAGTTTCGAACTGTTGGCTATCTGTGTTGTCGAAGGGGCCGATCACCAACCAATCAGTGATCAACCCGAGAGCGTCCGCCAAGTCAACGTCGACGCCTAGCTCCTTGAGTCGATCGACCGCTTGCTCCAATTGCTTGGCACTTCGTCCATGCTTGACGACGCGTTGCAGTTCGCTCTTTGCTTTGTCCGGTTGGTCATCTTTCAACCGAGCAGCGTCATCGAGCAGCATCTGGATTTTCAGAAAACGAACCGGCAGCGATGGGTCGGATTCCGCGTTCGCCAAGAGTTCCGCTTTCGACGCCGGGTCGTGCTGAACCAGCAATTGATACGCGACGTATCGGGCATCTTTGTCGCCCGCTCGGTCTGCGAAGAAAGACGACAATTCCTGTTTTGGAAAATCACCATTGTCCGCAACGTCAGCCGCCAGTCCACGCAGCCAGTTACGTCCACGCTCGCTGGCCTCATCAAATCCATTGAGCACCACTGCAATCTGATCGCTTGGGATCACCTCCAACTCTTTGATTGCCCGCGATGCGGCATCGTCACTGCCAGCCGACCCATCAGCCTTCGCGATCGACCGCAGCAATGCCTCCGGTTGGTCGACTGCTTGAACAGGCGTCGATGACAGAGTCGTTCCAGTGGCGGACATCAAGACCAACAGTGCGGCGCGGCGAAAACGAGAGGGATTCATATCTGATTTTGGTCAGGGAGGATTCGGCTGATTCGGAGGCGGAGAGGGAGACAGTGATTAGGGCTTGGGCATGAGTTCAATCAAGGCGATCACCGTGGATTCGATGCCGCGTTTGACAGACGGCTCGGGGGTAATTTTGAATAGGGGCGAGTGATGGCTGGGCACCATCTCGCCGCCATCGGCTTCGGCAGCAAACGCTTCGGCAGGTGTCCCGCCGATCCCCCAATACACGGACGGAATATTCGGTTCGGTGGTGAATACCGGAAAGTCCTCCGCTCCCATTCCCTTCTGTGTTTCGGCAATCACAACTTCTGATCCAATTTGGTCCGTCCAAGCTTGACGTAAACGTTGGGCAAGTTCGGCTTGATTGAACGTTGGCGGTACACTTTCTTCCGACACAATAACCTCCGGCAATTTGTCATCCGGTAAACCGGCAACACGTCCCATGTTCACAGCGATTCGGCGAATCCCATCGAGCAACGTTTGACGGGTCTCCGTGTTTGTGCTGCGAACAGTCAGTTGCAAACGTGCTTCGTCCGAAATGATGTTGTGCTTGGTTCCGGCATGAAAGGATCCGACGGTGATCACACCCGGTTCGCGTGGTGCAATCTCGCGAGAGACCAACGTTTGTAGCGCAAGCACAATTTGACTGGCCAGCACGATCGGGTCTTTACCACGATGGGGACTTGCGCCGTGAGCACCGACTCCATGGACGATGATGTCAACGGTGTCTGAACCGGCGTAGGGGCTACCGTCGACAACGTTGATCATTCCAGCCTCGGTCTGCGCAGAAACATGGAACGCGAGCGCGTAGTCCGGCACGCCGAATCGATCCCAAAGTCGATCTTGCTTCATCGCGCGTGCGCCGGCGATGCGTTCTTCGGCAGGCTGCACGATCAGCATCAAAGTGCCTGACCATCGATCGCGATTCGAAGACATGTAGCGTGCGGTTCCGACCAAACTGGTGATGTGAACGTCGTGCCCGCAGGCATGCATGACTGGCACGACATTTCCCGTGATCGGATCTTCTTGGGTTGCCTTGGAAGCGTACTCCAGCCCAGATTTTTCCTCCACCGGCAATCCATCCATGTCGGCCCGCATCATGACCGTCGGGCCGTCACCATTCGCCAGCACCGCAACGATACCGGTGCCACCGACGCCTTCGGTAACATCAAAACCGACCGCTCGCAGTTCGCGTCCCATCCGAGCGGCAGTCTTGAACTCGACGAGCGATAGTTCCGGATTTTGGTGAAAATGCAGAAAGAGGTCCGACAAATACGCGTCGTAATCCTGGTCGATCGCTTTATTTAGTTCTGCCGAATCTGGCCCAATCGCGGACAAACGATTTTGACCACAGCACAATGCCATCGCGCAAACGAGTGCGAGACAGCGGGGCATGCGGGCAGGAAACGACCGTGACGAAAAAGACATGGGCATCGCAGTATCGCTAGTGATGGGATCGGGCTTCAAACCCATCATAGCGTAGCGTCCACGTGTTCGTGGCGCCCCGGGTTGTCCTAGCCTTTACGACGTAAAACAAACAGCCCTTCGAGCAGTTCGCTGTCGAATGGCAGCGGGTCGTCGATGTCGTACGCAAAGTCAAATGACTCGACGAGTTCCCAGCGATCACTCACTTTTTTGAACAGACGTTTCAGCTGAGTGGGTGTGTACAACCGCAGCGGGAACTCGCTTTCGATTTTGATTTTGTCGCCGCTTTTTCGTTTCGCGACAAGCTTCACCCGCAGCGTCTCGAGACGCTTTTTCTCATCTGTCTCGGGGACACTGATCGTCGTTTTCAACTCCGTCCCGGCGTGCTTGATGGTAAAGCGTTCCGTCACGGCGTCGTATTCTTCTTCGGGCGTTAAGTGCATCCCGAGGATATACAGTCCGCCTGGCGCGATCGCATCAGCGAGTGTTTGCAGGTGCGTGACGGCATCTTTCTCGGTCAGCAGGTGGCGGAAAGTGTTGTAGGTACAAAACGCGGCGTGATAGGGCTTCTTCGCTTCGATCGACGTCATGTCCCCCAGCACGCAGGTCGCGTGAAGCTGCCGGCGTTTGAGCTTTCGTTCGGTGTACTTGAGCATCGCGGGACTTAAATCGATGCCGGTCACGTCATAGCCTTTCGCGGCCAAGGCGACGACCAAACGCCCGCTCCCACATCCTGGTTCCAGTAAACGTTTGACGCGACATTTGGCAAAACGCTCGAACGCCGCTTCGAAAAACTCAACTTCGACAGGCGTTTCGTCGCGAAACAACATGTCGAAGTATTGGGGATAGTCGTACCACTTCGCCATCGATGCTACTTCGTTTCCGTTGGTTGATTGGCGGTCTCTTCAATCTTCACGATCTTGCCAAACAGATGCCCGCCATGGTCACCGTGTTGCCAAGTCCCTGCGTAGCGTCCGGCCTCTTTGCCGGGCTGAATCAACACCCGTGCGTCGAAGGTTCCCATCGTGGGGATCCACAGAGAATCGAGAGTGATCACTGGCGTATTGCCTGACCAAAGAACTTTCAAATCCAATGGCACTTCTTGATCGACATCTCCGTACTTGATGCGAGCCTTAAAGCGAAACACATCGGGCAGGTCCAGCTTTTCGCAACTGGTGATCGTGTAGGTTTCTGTTTTCGCGACATCCTGGCCATCGACTGTGAACTTACCGATGAACTGTGTGCCGCTCAGATAGTTCGCCAATCGAAGGTCCTTGGGCGAATGCTGGGACTCTGCTGGCGTTGTGCTCGACGAATCTTGCGCACGGGCCGTCGGGGCGTTTGCCCCTGCCGTGACCATAGTGACCAACGCCAAACAAGCGACTTTTGAAAGGGAAGGGAGCATGACTTTTTTCCGGTTGTGACACGAATCAGACGGAACGCACTAACGTTCATTTATAGCGCGTCGAAGACAGTCATGCGATCCCCGCCATGGAGTTTCGTTCAGCGATAGACCTTTCACTCGGATCGGCTAAGTGACCACCAGCAAATAAAAATGCGTCCACCGCGAAAGTGGACGCATCGATTGATCAATTGCTTGACCGGCGACAGCGAGTGCTACTGAGGCCGCACGATGTCACCGATTTCTTTGTTGCGTTGAACGCGTTCTTGCTGGTCGGTGAAGATCGAAGGAAGATCCACAGGGCGACGGCGAACGGCACTGTCGGAGCTACGCGGCTGGAAATCCTCGGCTCGGGCTGCCGATCCCAGCGGTGTGGTCAGCGTGTCGTCGATCGACTTGAGAAACGCTTCAAGCTTCCAAGCAGGAATGATCGTGACGCCGGCTTGGTTGGCACGTTCCTTCGCACGCCCCAACGCTTCAACGACTGCAGCCGCTTTACCATTGTCAGACGGACCAAGTTTAGGAGCTTCGCCGACGACCAAGAATCGAACGCTTGGGTCGATGCGTCCGCTATTTTCGCCTGCATCAGCGATTACTGCCCCAGCCGCTTTGATCATGCCTTCAAGCTGCTCATTGTCGGGACGGTCGTCGCCGTCGAGATCGATCGGCCCGGCCAATGCGATTTGAACCGTACGACCAGGTGCCCAAAATGGCGAGTAAACCGCGTCGCCTTCGATGATCGGGCTACTGATTTCAGGTTGTGCGATCACGCGGGCTTCTGCCAAGTGTGGACCGAGCACGCGGGTGACTTGAATCGAAGCTTTGACCTTCGCATCTTGAAGCCGCGAGGTTTGGTCGCGATCGATCACACCAAATGTGACACCGCGGCGAAGGGCATCTGCCGATCCGAGGTTAATCGACACGATGTTGCCGTCTTTGAGAACGAAGCGAACCTCTCCCTGAACTCGCTCGAAGCTACCTGATCCACGCAAGCGGTTGATTTGCAAACGCTGTGCGTCGATGGTGGTTTCGAGGTTGGCGATTTTGTTGTTGAGCAGGGTTTGATTGGCGTTGGATTTGCGTTGGGCTTCTTGAAGTGCCAACTCGCTTTTCAGCTTGCTGTCCTTCGCACGCTCCATTTGCGTCACCATGTCTTCGCGAGCAGCGGCAAATTGAACTCGCTCGTCATCGAGTTGTTTCGCCAGGTTCTCGCGTTCCGTTTCGGCTTTTTGCTGAGCGGCGCGGGCGGCATTGACGTCCGTTTCAGCTTGAGCGCGAATCTTGCTCGCCTCGTCACGTGCGGTGCTGTACTGGGCGTTGCGGTCGCGGATGATATCGGTGAAGTAATCGGCCAGCTTGCCGTAATGCTTGTCCTGAATCCCAACGTCTTGGCCGTACACTTGCATGTCGGTGTAGAACTGCTGAGCGATCGTGTCAAATTTCGGATCACCACTGTTCATCGACTTGAAACTGTCGAAGTTGTCTTGGGTCATCTGTTCGCCCCCAAGCATCTTCATCAGGTTGTCGTTTCGCGTTTGAGCGTCGCGGAGCCCGTTCTGTGCGTTGTTCAGACTGTCTTTGACTTTGGCCTGTGCTCCGGCTTGACCACTTCCCCAGCTCCATAAGATGAAGTTCAGGGCGAGCGATAGCACCAAAAAGATTAGGCAAGTGATAAGACTGCCGCGAATCACTGAATCGTCGCGTGCCGCCATAGCAAAATATCCGGGCGAATAGTGGAGGGGACAGGAGAGACCGATGGACTGGACGAGCTAAATCCTTTCGCCGAACGCCATCGTTTGTAGCGGCGTCGCAAAGGGAATCCATCCACAGAATATTCAGAAGTCTCCGTCATTCTAGCATTTCTACTGCAGAATAACCGCGTAAGCTGGACAATCTGGCGCGGATTTGGGGGTCGTAGGTCGGATTGATCGACACGAAAGGCTAAAGCCGCCTTGAAAGGCCGTCTCTCCCTCCCTCTTGTGTCCGCAAAGCATCAGCCGATTGCTGGCTTTCCCTCGCCACCAGGCCTTTGGGGTGGGTTCCGTCAGTTTGTCTTGGGGGCCGGCTTGGTGCAAAGCAACGCATTCACGACCTTTCGATGCTTCTGCCGCTGATTGCGGAACTTTCTGCTCCCACCGCGGTTAAGATAACTGGGCGATGTCGGCAACTGCCCCCCAACTGGCGAAAGCAGTAACAAGACATCGCAGGCGAGACCGGCCAGACATTCAGATACGCACGACGTGTCATCGTAGACGGTCTCCTATCAGTAACGCGGAGCGGAATTGGCTCCCAATCGTTCGTTGCCACTGAAACACACAGTCCGAAACAAGAAACAGTTCCTTCCCATGCAAACACATCACATCCTGCAACCATCGGTTTCTCCATCGCGTCGATCGCGCCGTCCGGCTCGTCGTTCGGGTTTCACGCTGTTGGAACTGTTGCTGGTGCTTGCGATCCTGATCGTTTTGGGCGGGATTGTCGCGGTCAACGTTGTCGGTACGCGTGACAGCGCAAACGTTGATGCGACCACCACCCAGCTGAAAATGCTCAAAAGCAACATCGACATGTACCAGATCCGCATGGGCGGCATGCCACAGTCACTCGAAGAGCTCAAAGACGGGCCTTCTGACGCGGCAAAGAAAGCGAAATGGGTCGCACCAATCATCACCGAAATCCCAACTGACGCTTGGGGCAACCCATTTGAGTACAAAGCGAGCGGCAATAGCTACGAAATTCGCAGCGCCGGTATCGACGGCCAAATGAACTCGGACGACGACATCACGGTCAGCCCGTAATGCGTACCCGTGGCAGTTTCAGTACCGCCGCCGAGGCGTACACCGGCGGCGTTTTACGGATCACGCCAAGTGCCGGCCCCCGGCCTTGCCGCGCCGGTTTTACGCTGCTGGAACTGCTGTTGGTCTTAGCAATCATGTCGATCCTGGCATCCGTCGCGATCCCTCAAGTCGCCTGGTTGCTTGGCGACAGACGTGTCGTCCGCGGTGCCAAGATCGTTCGCGAAGAACTCATGCTGGCCCGCATCGACGCGATGCGGCAAGGCCGGACGATGATGATCGACGCGATGCTAGAAGGAGGCACCTTTCGCATCCGCCCGTACGTCTCGATGGCGGACTCGGTCAATGCGGTCGATCAAACGGGCAGCCAGTCAGCACTGCTCAATGGCGCCGACCAGGGACAATTCACAACGGTCTTGCAGGACCCTTCCGATACCCGTGAAGTCGCGCTCCCCGAAGGCATCACGGTTCAGTCCGTTGCCGTCGTGGCAGCCGCCCGAGCATTGGAAGTGCAGCAGGCAAACCTGGGCCAGCAAGCGGGTGGGTACAGCCAACCGGTGCTGTTCTATCCCGATGGCACCACAAGCACCGCGGCGATCACGTTGGCCCATCCCGAACACGGCCAGATTACCGTCAAACTGCGCGGTATCACCGGTGACGTCACTCTCAGCGATGTCGGTCCCCTGCAATGATTTCGATGTTTGGCCAATTTCTAAAACGGCGGCGACGAAAACGCCGAGCGTTCTCGCTACTCGAGATGCTACTGGCGATCGCAATTCTGGGTACCAGCCTTGCGATCCTCGCTCAAATCGCCGACACGGGCGTCAGTGCCGCACGGGAAGCCCGCGCCTTGGTGACCGCGAGAATGATCTGCCAGAACAAGCTCAGCGAAGAACTGCTTAATATATCCGCTGGCCAAACACCCACGCCGATCATGGAATCGATGGTGGAGTCCCTCGATAGCGAATCGATGGAGACATTCTTCTACACGATCGAAATCGCGCCTGGACAACTCGACGGACTGCTGGTTTTACGTGTCACGGTCGAAGCGCGTGACAGTGAAGGAACCCAGCGGATTGCAGTTTATGCACTCGACCGCTGGGTCGTTGACCCGGCCTTGGGACTCGAAGAAGCGGAAGCCGAAGAACAAGCGGCCCGCGACGAAATTGCCAACGGAGGTGCCGTGTAATGCACCTCTCCACAGAACTTCGCCAGAACGATGTCAAACGTTGCCGCCATGGAAAGCGGTGCTCAGTGCGGCATGGTTTTACGTTGCTGGAACTTCTGCTGACGCTGGCACTGGCAATCGTGCTGATGACACTCGTCAATTCGGCTTTCAGTTTTTATGTCAAAAGCATGGACAGCAGCGACGCCGAGATGCGTCGTACGATGTTGGCCAACGCCGTCATGCAGATGATCGAAGATGACTTGCGGGCAACGCTGCATCCCACACCGATCGATACGTCAGCGCTCGAAGAATTACTGAAATCAACCGCTTCATCTGGCGGTGGCGGTGGTGGAAGCGGACAGGGCGATAGCGGCAGCACCGACACCGGCACTAGCGACACAGACACGAGCGATCCGAGTGTTTCGACCGAAGAGACGACCACCGAGGACACGACGGCTTTGGCAACCAACGCAGTGGTCCTGCAGACACCGGGGCTGGTTGGGAATCAATACCAAGTCCAGATCGACACCAGTCGGTTGCCTCGGTTGGAAGAGTACATCGTGATGATGTCAACGGACCCCGGCGTGTTAGTCGATCTGCCCAGTGATTTGAAAACGGTCACGTACTATGTGCAAGGTGCCGATGCGATCGGAATCGATGACCAACTCTCCAAGTTAGACGGATCGACGGGTACTAGCTCCGGCGGTTTGGTTCGACGCGTTCTTGATCGCAACGTGACTTCGTTCGCAATGACTCAAGGCAGCTTGTCAGCGTTGATGCAGACCGGCGAATTGTTGGCCCCCGAAATCGTCGCCATCGAGTTTTCATATTGGGATGGCATGCTGTGGCAAATCCAATGGAACAGTGACGACGTGGGTGAGTTACCGCTGGCGATCAAAATTCAGATGTCTGTGATCGATCCGCTGCACGACATCAACGACCAGACGCCGCGAACGTTCACCCATATCGTTCGACTGCCAATGGGAAAATACGTTGTCGAATCAGAAGAGGACGAGATGACGGAGGCGGGAATCTGATGACAACCCAACCTCGTTCGAAACGGCCCAAGCAAGGCTTTTTCTTGGTCCTCGTACTGCTCGTAATCATCGTTGCGACATTCGGTGTGTATTCCTTTACCGGAATGATGGTGGCGTACGACGATGCCGCTTACCTGACCAGCGATATCGTTCGAGCACGCGTCGCGGCTGACTCGGGCAGTGAAGCGATTCGCTTAATACTTGCCCAGCCGCCAATCGATCGCGATGCGTCAGGCGGCGTCTTTAACAATCCCAATCTATTCCAAGCAGTAGGCGTCTCGAACCAAGATACAGGAAACGTGTGCAACTTTTCTGTGGTCGCGCCAAGTCTGAACGAACTCGGACAGCTCTCCGGAATACGCTTTGGCTTGCAAGACGAATCGGCGAAGTTGAACATCAACACACTGACCATTCTCGATGAAAACTCGGAAGGTCTGATGTCGGCGCTCACTCTGACAGCGGGGACCGAAGACGCCGCGACAGACAGCGCCATGCCATCCAGTTTGGCGACAGCGTTGTTACTGTCACTACCTGGTATGACCGAGGAACTCGCCGATTCGATTCTCGATTGGCTCGACGAAGACGACGACCCGCGTCCGTACGGCGTCGAGGCGGATTATTACAGCACGCTACCGACGCCTTATGAACCGACCAACGGACCGGTCAGTAGTGTGGAAGAATTACTGCTCGTTGCCGGGATGACACCAACCATTTTGTTTGGCGCGGACGCGAATCGAAACGGAGTCTTGGACCCGGATGAGCAACAGCGATTCAACGTCACCGTCGACACTCCCGGTGCTCTCGGACTCGCCGCCTACTTGACGGTTTATGGCAATGAGGCGAACAAGGCTCGCGATGGCAGTTTCTGCGTCAACATCAACGCCGACGACCTCGAAGTTCTCTACGAAGATCTGGTCACCGCACTGGAAGACGAAACCTACGCTAGTTTTATCTGCGCGTATCGGATGGCCGGGCAAACCACTTCGCTTGCCGGCGCGGTCGCCAACGCCGGAAACCAAAACAACAACAATGGCGATGCCGTCGATGGCGGGATGTGGAGTGCGGACTACTTGGAATCGATCGACCTTTCGGCAGGTGGCAGCGTCGAATTCAAGCAAGTGCTGGACATGGTCGATGCGACCGTAACGATCTCCAACAACGGACAGCAGACGATCTATCAGAGCCCGTTTACGTCGCTGACGGCCGGCGTCTACCTGCCCCTGATCATGGACAAACTGTCGACGAACGACACGCCGACGATGCCGGGCCGAATCAATTTGAACGAGTGTCCGGCGGAGCTTCTGTACGGAATCCCGGTGCTCGACGAAGAACAGGTCGGATTGATCCTGGAAGCCCGTGCCACAGAATCGACGGACGACAACCGAAACTTTGAGACCTGGCCGATGGTTGAAGGAATAGTGACGTTGGAGCAAATGCGGCAGTTGCTGCCGTTGGTCAATGCGGGGGGCGACGTCTACCGGGCCCAAATTGTTGGGTATTTCGAGTCATCGGGATTGTCATCACGCCAAGAGGTGGTCCTGGACGCCACCACGGTCAATCCGAAAGTCATTTTCTACCGTGACCTCAGCCATCTCGGACGGGCATTTGACCTTTCAGTACTCGGAATTCGAAACACGGCTGCAGTCCTCGGCGATAGCGCGAATTAAACTACTGACATGGTAAAAAAAATAGCACTCGACTACGACGGCACTGAACTGCGTCTCGTGGTCGCCAACGTCAACGGTGGCAAAGTTTCAGTCTCCGACGTGCAACTGATTCCGATTGCGGAAGGCGAATCGGTCTCTGAGAAACTGCGCCGGTACATCACCGACGCCGGGTTGCAGCGTACCGAAACGTTGGTCGCGATTGGACGCGGCAAAGCAGAACTTCGCGAATTGTCATTGCCGCCGGTTCCTAACGAAGAACTGCCCGACATGGTGCGTTTCCAAGCGATCCGCAGCTTCGCGTTGGCCAGCGACCGAGCAATCGTCGATTTTTTGGTCACTGAACGATCCAGTGAGGCGGTCACCCTAATCGCAGCGGCAATCCCACCGACGGAATTGGACCGCGAGCGAGAACTTTGCTCGACCTCTGAATTGCCACTCGAGCGTTTGGCGTTGCGTCCGCTTGCAGCCGCTTCGCTTTATCTATCGCGCCAGAAAACGCCGGACGTTTGCGTGATGATCGACTTGTTGGCGAACGATGCAGAAATCGTCGTGGCCCGCGAAGGCAAGGTCATTTTTGTCCGAACGGTCCGCTTGCCAGAAGGCGAGGAACACCGCCAAGGCGCAATCGTCAGCGAACTGCGACGCACCATGATGGCGTGCGGCGAATCGGCGACCCCGAGCCGAATTGTGGTCTGGGGAAACGCGGCGGTCCACGCCGGCGAAGTCGCAGCGATTCAAGAAAAAATCGGCTGCGAAAATGTCGAAGCGGTCAGCCCGTTTGACCTCGTCGACGTGAGCTTGGAAAAGTCAAAGCTGCCTGCCCACTCAGGGCGATTTGCCCCACTGGTCGGACTGTTGGCAAGCAGCGCTTCGAACGCCGAAGCACTGATCGACTTTATGAACCCGCGCAAACGGCCAGAAGAAAAACCCGATCACCTGCGTCGGATTGCATTGATCGCCGTTCCTGTCGCTGCCGTTTTCTTAATTGGCTTTTTGATTTACCGTCAGTTCAGCCAGTGGGACAGCAAAATCGCGATCCTTCAGGACGAAGTCAATCAACTGTTGCCCTCTGTCGAAATGGCCGATGAGAGCATCGCCAAAACGGAAGAAATCGACAAGTTCTTGGATCGGGACGTCAACTGGTTGGATGAACTTCGTCGGTTCGCGGAACTCGCACCTCCGAGCGACAAAATGATCGTTCGCTCCCTCGCCGCAAACTCGTTGACCAAAGGTGGAGGCTATTTGCGAATTGGAGGCAACGTGACCGAATCGGGCGTGATTGACAAAATGCAAACTGCGATACGCGACGACACGCACAGCGTCGTGGTGAAAGACATCAATGTCGAGCCGGGTGAAGACAAATACCGCTGGTCGTTCACACAGACGATCACGGTTGACGGTCCAGAAATTCGCAACGTCCGTTACCAACGAATGGACGAACAACTCGCCGCGACGGCTGAACAAGCTGTGCCGACTGGTACCACCGAAGAAACATCTAAGGACCAGGAGGAGGCAGCCCCCGAAACTAGCTCCAAAGCCCCAGCCGAAACTCCTGACGAATCACCAGCCGAAACCCCTGCGACTGAACCCCAAGCCGAGGAGGTCTCCGCATGAACCAACGTGAACGCATCCTTGCCACTCTCGTCGGCGTTGTCGTCGTCGTTGGAATCGGACAACTAGGATTCAATAAATACAAGTCCGCGATTCAACAACGCAAAACGCGTTATCAATCGCTTCAAGATCGTCAATTGCAGCTGGTCGAAAAGCGGACCCTGGGCGCACTTGCCGACCGTCAAATGGGCGAGTACCTCGTACGTTCATTGCCCAGCGATATCGAGAAAGCTCGCAACGCTTATCAAAGCTGGTTGCTGGATGTTGCCAAGCAAAACAACATCCAATCGCCATCGGTCAACGAAACCAATACCAGTGCCTACAAAGATCTTTATCAACAGCTGAAGTTCAAAATCTCGGGTCGAGCCGAAATGCCCGAAATTGTCAACTTACTGTATGAGATCCAAGCCAAAGACTATTTGCATCGCGTCACACAAATCGACATCAACCCTTCGAAGCAAAAGTCGGGATTTATGTTCAATGTGGTCCTGGATGCCATCGCACTCGATGCCGCACCAGCCGACGCGCCCACACCCAAAACGAAATCGTGGCGTGTGAGTTCAGACTCGATGGCTTATGCAGACGCGATCCTTAATCGTAACCTGTTCGAACCGCCAAACCGTGCTCCGGTATTCAGCGGTTCAAAAACCCTGGAAGCGGTTCGTGGGCGTGAGATGGCGTTCTCACTGGACGTCAAAGACCCCGAACAAAACCAATTGCAATACGAGCTGGTCAGCGAGCACGACAACGTAAAAATCGACTCGCGGAGCGGAACTCTTCGAGTGCGATCGGATGAATTGACCGAATTCAAGGTTGATGTTTCGATCACCGACAACGGCTTCCCAAACAAGACGACCACGGAAACATTGCTGGTGAAGGTCGTTGATCCACCTCCTCCGCCAAAGGTAGAACCACCCAAAGTCGAACTCGCCTATGACGATGCCAAGCAGACTTACCTGACAGGTCTGGTTCAAGGCGCCCAGGACTGGACGGCTTGGATGAACGTCCGAACTCGCGGCAAAACCCTTAAACTCCGCGTTGGCGACGAGTTTGAAATCGGGAGCGTTCGCGGAAAGGTAAAGGCCATCGATGCTGACAAAGTCGAGATCGAAATCGACGACAAAGTCGTTTCATTGAAAAGCGGCGGGACACTAAAATCCGCTGTCGACAAATCCGAGTCGCAGTAGTCTGCCGTCGATGCTCGGCCATCGGCCAAGGTTGTTTCTCCAGCGGCCAAATTCGGGCTGTGTGAAGATCCGCAGCAGGCCGATCGGGATTCAGGCGAAAACATTGACGCGATTGCTCTCTTTCAGTAGGCTGAGTGGTGTGGAAGACGACATAACGGTCGTTTCCCAATCCCGCCTGCCCCCTGCTGGGCTACCTTCACGTGCGATCGCTTTGCCGCAGTTGCACACTGTGTCGGACTGGCGCTGGTCATCCAAGAACGTTCTGCGTGCCTACCGATGCCGGCGACCTGAATGAAGAATGCTGCCTATCCGTAGCACTCAATGCGCAGGTTCATACCGATTGGTCTGTCGCGGAACAGAGATGTTTGCGAACCCCGGTATCCAACGTGAAGACAAAGCTTGCTTCTGCTCGAGCGTCTGTGCTTGCGCCCGCACCAAACGCCGGTCCGACCAACGTCCGCCGGTGGAAACGCCGCCTGATCACAGCCGCGTTTATGCTGCCGGCACTTACGCTGCTTCCACAAATCGCTCGCGGCGAAGAACTTGCCACATCCAAGCAGCGCGTCAGCTACTCCAAACAGATCGAACCGATCTTGCGGCGACAATGTTTCGGCTGCCACCAAGGCGCCAAACAGCTTGGCCAATACCGGATGACAGACTTCGCCGGCTTGGTCGCGGGTGGCGAATCGGGTGAAACCGCGATCGTCCCCGGTAAGCCGGACGAAAGCTATCTGATCGAAATGGTGACCGCGGTCGATGGCGTCGCCGAAATGCCGAAGCCGCCATCCAAACCGCTGCACGAAACCGAGCTTGCGCTACTGCGTGAGTGGATTCAACAAGGCGCTCACGACGATAGCGAATCGGTTGCGACACGGTTCGACAGCGATCACCCACCGACCTATCAAGCCGCCCCGTCGATCACCTCCATTGATCTGTCGCCCGATGGATCGATCATCGCCGTCGGGGGCTATCACGAAGCGTTGGTTTTGGGGACCAGCGAGGGCGCACTGAAACAACGTTTGATCGGAATGAGCCCGCGTATCAACTCCGTCCGCTTTGCGCCGGACGGTAATCGATTGGCCGTGGTCGGCGGCTCGCCAGGCGAACTGGGTGAAGTGCAGATTTGGAACCCAGCGACCGGCGAACTGTTGCTGTCCAAGACGTTTACCTTTGACGCGCTATGCGGTGCGTCTTGGTCACCCGATGGCAAGCAACTCGCGTTCGGTGCGGCCGACAACGTCGTTCGTGCGATCAACACCGAAACCGGCGAACAGGTTCTGTATCAAGGTGCCCACGAAGATTGGATTCGCGACGTCGCGTTCTCGCCCGACGGAAGCCACCTTGTTTCTGTCGCTCGTGACATGTCTTGCAAATTGACCGAAGTCGCGACCGAGCGTTTTGTCGACAACGTGACCTCGATCACCCCCGGTGCGTTGTCGGGCGGATTGAACAGCGTTGCGATGCACCCGACCCGCAACGAGATTGTCGTCGGTGGTGCCGACGGTGTGCCCAAGGTGTACCGCATTTTTCGCGAGACGGAACGCAAGATCGGCGACGACGCGAACTTGATCCGCAACCTATCAAAATTGAATGGGCGGATCTTTTCGGTCGTCTTCAGCCCAGACGGAAATCGGATCGCGCGGCATCCACGCTTGATGGACAATCGCAAGTCCGCGTGTGGGGCTTCGACATCGATACCAAGCTGAGCGATGAACTGAAAAAGATCATCGCCAAACGTGTCAGTGACCGCTCCCCAGAAGAACGCAAACAAGTCGACGAATATCGCGCGCAGGAGACCAAGCAACTAATCTCGCTGGACTTCGCCGACCAAGTCGTTTACTCGGTCTCGTTCGGTCCGGACCACACCCTGTACGTGGCCACGGACCAAGGCATCGTGCGTCGCATTGCGGCGGACGGCAGCGAGCTGTCGGCATTGCAATTGCCAATCACGATCGCGGCAAACCACATCGCCGGCGGCAGTGATTCGGAAAGCGATTCAAGCAGCGAAACCAGCGGCGGCACACAAGCCGAATTCGATGCCAAAGCATTTGTCGAAACTCTCGATTCGCCAAGCGATCCGAGTTCGGCCGAGTCCATCGATCTGGCGACCGTCGCGTCGATCGAAGTCGTCCCGGCAACGATCACCACGCGAACGCCCTACGACTATGCTCAACTGGTCGTCACAGCGGTCTTGAAGAACGGTGAACGCATCGACGCGACGCGGATGGCCCGGTACGAAGGCCCCGATTCGGTCGCCACGACAACCAGCGGCTTGATCTGGCCCACCGTTCCCGGCGATGCCGAAATCACGGTGCGGCTTGGCGATTTGAAAACCGTCGTGCCACTGCACCGAGAGTTGGTTGCGGATGCCGGCGAAGTCGACTTTGTCAAAGACGTCAATCCGGTGCTCAGCCGCTTGGGTTGCAACCAAGGAACATGCCACGGCGCACAAAAGGGTAAGAACGGCTTCAAGCTCTCGCTACGTGGCTATGACCCGATCTTTGACGTGCGTGCCCTGACCGACGACCTCGGTGCGCGCCGCATCAACGCGTCGGCCGCGGAAGAATCACTGATGCTGCGAAAGCCGCTTGGGCTGACGCCACACGAAGGCGGAGTGTTGATGACGAGTGGCGATCCATACCACTCGGTGCTCCGTCGCTGGATCGCAAGCGGCAGTGTTCTGCACCACGATTCGCCGCGTGTGGTCAGCTTGGAAATCCACCCCAAGAACCCAGTGATCCAATCGATCGGCGGGACGCAGCAGTTCCGTTTACTTGCCCGCTACAGCGATGAGACAACACGCGACGTCACCCGCGAAGCATTCGTGGACAGCGGTAACACGGAAGTCGCGACGACGACCGGCAAAGGCATGTTGAATGCGATTCGACGTGGCGAAGCGCCCATCCTGGCTCGCTTCGAAGGCAGCTATGCGGCAACGACGTTGACCGTGATGGGTGACCGCAGTGGATATGAATCGCAAGCTTATGAGACTTGGGGACGAATCGATGAACTGGTCGGACAAAAATGGGACCGCGTCAAAGTTGTACCAAGTGGCTTGTGCGACGACGCGACCTTCCTACGACGCGTAACGTTGGACCTGACCGGCTTGCCGCCGACCAGCGATGATGTCCGCGCGTTCTTGGCCGATGCGACTCCGACACGCGAGAAACGATCTTTGGTCGTCGATCGCTTGTTGAGCAGTGAAGCGGCGATCGATTACTGGACCAACAAGTGGGCTGACCTGCTGCAGGTGAACCGCAAATTCCTGGGCGTCGAAGGCAGTCAAAAGTTCCGCGAATGGATCCGTACCGCGATCGCAGAAAATCGGCCCTACGACGAATTCGTTCGCCAAATCATCACCGCGACCGGTTCGAACCGTGAAAACCCAGCGGCGAGTTACTTCAAAGTCTTGCGGACGCCGGAAGACACGATGGAGAACACGACGCACTTGTTTTTGGGAATTCGTTTCAACTGCAACAAGTGCCACGATCACCCATTCGAACGCTGGACCCAGGACCAGTACTACGAAATGGCTGCCTACTTCGCCCGCGTTGATTTGCAAACCGATCCTGAATCGGGTGACAAACGGATCGGTGGCACAGCCGTCGAAGGCGCAAAGCCGCTTTATGAAATGGTGGTCGACAAGGCGGACGGTGACGTCGTCCACGCACGCACTGGTAAAATCACTCCTCCGGAATTTCCGTACGCAGTCGATTGCGACATCGCTGACGAAGCGACACGCCGCCAACAATTGGCGCAGTGGATGACAGACCCGGACAACCCGTACTTCGCAAAGTCGATGGTCAATCGGTTGTGGGGATACCTGCTTGGCAAAGGATTGATCGAACCGATCGATGACATCCGCGCCGGCAATCCGCCGACCAATCCCGAGTTGCTGAATTATCTCACAGACCAATTCGTTGCTTCGGGTTTCGACATCAACAACACGCTTCGCGAGATTTGCAACAGCCGGGCGTACCAATTGAGTGTGGAAACCAACCCGTTGAACGAAGACGACACGCTGAACTATGCACACGCGATGCCACGTCGATTGCCGGCCGAAGTGATCTACGATGCCGTGCACTCGCTAACGGGATCGACCAGTGAAATTCCGGGTATGCCCAAGGGCACTCGTGCCGCGGCGCTGACGGACGCCGGCGTCAAACTGAACGACGGGTTCCTGCAAAACCTTGGCCGCCCGGTGCGTGAAAGTGCCTGTGAATGCGAGCGATCCAGCGACTTGCAACTCGGTCCGATCATGGCGTTGATCGGAGGACCAACGGTCGCATCAGCGATCGCCGACCCGCAGAACGAACTGGAACGCATCGTTTCCGAAAACACTGACGACCACGACCTAGCGACTGAAATTTTCCTGCGTTCGATCGGCCGCGAACCGACAGAACTCGAATTTGCCGCTTTTGACCAAATGAAACAGCAGATCCACGCAGACCACCAAGCTCTGCTCGCACAACTGGAACGCGAGGAAGCGGCTTGGTCCGAACGGCGTGCCCAGTTGGAAAGCGATCGGATGGCCAAACTTGCCGATACCGAAGCGAAGCTCGCCGCCCGCATCGAAGCGGCCAAGCCGGAACAAGACCGTCTGGCGATGGAACGTGAACAGCGAATTGCGGCAGCGCAAGCGAATCTTGACCAAGCAAACGCAAAGCTGGAAACCAAGGCGGAAGAGTTCGCCAAAGCTCATCGTGACGGCGTCGAGTGGCACCCGCTGCTGGCCACCAAAGCGACGTCGACGAACAAGGCAAAGCTAGTCGTCGGTCCCGACCGCGTGATCACGGCCAGCGGTGATGCCGAAAAAGCGACGTATACGCTCGAATTCCGCACCTCGTTGAAACAGATCACTGGGTTGCGATTGGAAGCGATTTCCGATCCATCGTTGCCAGCCAACGGACCGGGATTGCCAGCCAACGGAAACTTCGTTGTCACCGAGATCGAAGTCGGCGTGGCCGCTTCTGATACACCGAAAGAGCGCAAGCCCGTTGAGTTCGCCAGTGGTCACGCGTCGTTCCTGCAAGGCGGCTTCAGTATCGAAGCGGCCCTTGATGGAAACAAACGCGACCAAGGCGGCTGGGCAATCGCGGGTGCGACAGGAACCGACCAATGGGCGACATTGAAATTCAAACAGCCAATCGCAAACGAAGGCGAGGTGGTATTGCAAGTCAAACTGCACCAATACCACAACGCGGGCGATCACCGTCTGGGCAAGTTCCGCTTGAGTGCGACCTGCGACACGGGCGACATCCCATTGGACTTGTCAGAACGTTTGCAAGCGATCGTGCTGACACCCAAAGAAAGCCGCAGCGAAGCGGACGGTAAAACGCTGGTGGACTACATCGGCCGCACCGACACCGAACGCAACGATGCCAACGCGGCACTGGCCGAAGCGCGAAAGCCAGTCCCTCGTGATGCGGAAACGGTTCGGTTGGAAACCCAACGTGACCGCTTAACCGTTGCCACCGCAGACGATCCCAACCTGCTTCGTCTTCGCGAGGATGCGACGTTCAGCCAAACGCAGATCGAGCATGTGCGTTTGACCGCAGCCGAAGACCTGACGTGGGCGTTAATCAACAGCCCAGCGTTTTTGTTCAACCACTGATCGACTTGACCATGCACAGAGTGAACCGCATCGGACGCTCACAGTGCTGATTCCATCCAACGCCCGTCCAATATTGATTCCAGTTACGGAGTTTCCGTCATGCTTTCTTTCAAAGGCTATCCGGCAAAAGATCTGTGCGATCGACACCTGAAAGCATCGCGCCGAACGTTCTTGCGTGTCGGCGGCTGTTCGATGCTTGGATTATCGCTTCCATCGCTCTTGCAATTGGAAAATGCGTCGGCTGGCGAACTGGTTGGCAGCGGGCCCGGTTGGGGCAAAGCCAAGAGCATCATCATGGTTTATTTGCAGGGCGGCCCTAGCCACCTGGACCTTTGGGATCCCAAAGAGAACGTGCCCGACAATGTAAAAAGCCAGTTCTCGCCGATCAGCACCAAGATCCCCGGAATCAAGTTCACCGAGAACCTGCCCAAGCTGTCGCAGATCAACGATCGCTTCACCATGATCCGGTCGATGTCGTACACGCCAAACGGTTTGTTCAATCATACCGCGGCGATCTACCAAATGATGACGGGCTACACGACCGACAAGGTCAGTCCTTCGGGGCAGCTTGAGCCGCCTTCGCCGAAAGACTTTCCGAACTTCGGCAGCAACATCATCAATATGCGACCGGTCGAAGAACCGATGTTGCCGTTCGTCATGCTGCCTCGTCCGCTGCAGGAATCGAATGTTGTCGGCAAAGGCGGCACGGCCGGCTTCTTGGGCAAGTCCTACGATCCGTACACGCTGTATCCAGACGGCGATGACATGGACATGGACAAGATGAGCCGAATCAAGATCGATGACTTGAAATTGCGTCCCGAAGTCTTTAGCGTCCGTTTGCAGCGGCGGGCACAGCTGCGTGGTTTGCTGAACGCACAGATGCCACATATCAACAAAGCAGTCGAAGATTTAGAGCTCGACGAATACTACGACCGAGCACTGTCGCTGATCGTTTCGGGACGTGCCCGCGAAGCGTTCGACTTGGCGAGTGAACCGGACAATTTACGTGACGAATACGGACGCAATACGTTCGGACAAAGCTGTTTGCTTGCCCGACGATTGGTCGAAGCTGGCACGCGGGTCGTGGAAGTCATCTGGCCGAAAGTCGCCAACAGTGACAACCATTCGTGGGACCACCACACGGGGCTGAGCAAGCGAATGAAGGACCAATCGGCGCCAATGCTTGATTCGGGGCTGACAACACTGATTCGCGACCTGGACGACCGTGGGATGCTGGACGACACGCTGGTTGTCGCGGTGGGGGAATTCGGCCGCAGCCCCCAGCGAGGTGTCAGCACCAGCGGAAACAATAATTCCGATGACGGACGTGATCACTGGCCGTATTGCTACACCGCCGTCATGGCGGGAGCCGGCACCCGCCGCGGATACGTCCATGGTAAAAGCGACAAAACGGCGTCGGCTCCGCTGGAAAACCCCGTTCATCCCTCGGAAATCTTGGCGACGATCTATCACAGCTTCGGGATTCATCCCGAAACGATCGTCTACAACCACTTGAACCAGCCGCGGGAATTGGTCAAAGCTCAAGCGTTGACGTCGCTTTTGGCCTAGCGACAGCACGTCAGGCTGCACTAGCCAAAGGCTGCGGTTCCGAGATAATGAATCGGAAACCAAAACAAAGCGTTCAGCGAGTCACGGATTTGCACCGGTGGCTCACCGGACGCCCTCGTTGTAGACTCCCTGCCCGACGGACAAAATTCTCCATGCGAACTACCCTGGCCCTGCTCGTGGCGCTGTCCACGACACTAATTATGAGCAACGACACTTCTGCAAAAAATCCTGGCGAAGCGAACGTCACGGATAAAGTTTTCTTTGACATCGAAATCAACGGCGAACCAGCCGGTCGCATCGTCATGGGACTCTTCGGCGACGACGTTCCCAAGACCGCCGAAAACTTCCGTGCACTGTGCACCGGTGAAAAAGGCGTCGGCAAGATGAAAAAGCCTTTGCACTACAAAGGCAGCAAGTTCCACCGCGTGATCCCCGAGTTCATGCTTCAGGGGGGTGACTTCACCGCCGGAAACGGAACCGGTGGCGAAAGCATCTACGGCGAAAAGTTCGCGGATGAAAAATTCTCGTTCCCACACGATCGTCCCGGTTTGCTGAGCATGGCGAACGCTGGCCCGAACACCAACGGATCGCAGTTCTTCATCACGACCGTTGAAACCCCATGGTTGAACGGCAAACACGTGATCTTCGGTCGCGTCATCGAAGGCATGGACGTTGTCAAGCGTATTGAAACGCTCGGATCGTCGCCAACCGGTGCCGTCCGTTTGCCAGTCGTCATCGCGGACAGCGGTGAACTGAAAGAAGACAAAGAGTAGTCGACGCGGTTCGTCGAACCGATCACCAACACGGAAGCCCGGCCGGTTATTGCAAACCGGCCGGGCTTTTTTCGTTCGTTGGCAGATGCGGAACGCGACCGACTGATCAGTCAGCGGGACGAGGCTTGTTAGACCAGTGGCCACGCGCGTCAGTACCGCGGACATGGACGCCTTTTTCGTTCCACCCCAGCCCCGCATGAACGTCGGCACTGCAGTATCGCAGCGTCAGTCCACAGCGACGTCGATCCGAAAAGTTCGCGTCGCTACCGTGCAGCAGCAGGTCCGCGTGGATCGAAGCTTGTCCTGCTTTCAACGGGTCGGTGACTTCGGTGCCGTATTGCTGGGGATTTTCGATCGTCTGATTCAATACGTTGTGTTCGGTCGAATCACTGGGCCGGTACGTCATGTGGCCTTTCGTGTGGCTTCCGGCGATGAACTTCATGCAGCCGTTTTCCAAGTCGGCATCGTCGATCGCCAACCACACCGTCACTGCTTTGCTGGGCGACAGTGGCCAATAGCTCGCGTCTTGATGCCATGCGACGGCTTTCCCATCGTTGGGCATTTTGCAAAAGAAGTGTGATCCCCAGCCGATCACGTCATCACCCAATAAGTCGGCGACAGGATCAACAATTCGGCCATCGGTCAGGATGTCATACACCGGACCGTACTTAAGGTGTGCGGAGCTGATCGAATAGCTGTTGCCGCCGTCCGCCATCACCTGGCGGAGTAGATCATCAAAGTAGCGTCGAATGTCTGTGATCTCGGCATCAGTAAAGAGATTCAGCGGGCGAATGTAGCCCTCACTGTTGAACCGCTGAATTTGTTCGCCGGTCAGGACCTTGGGATTTGTATTGACGGCGGGGTGAAACGAGAGGTCTCGCTCCAAGGCTTGGAGTTCGTCTTCGGTCGGGATGATCTGAAAATCTTTCATGGTCGGTCAGGGGAGTGGGAACGCTGCGAGGTCCGCGCGTCTGGAGAAGGCTCGCGCGACAGAGATAGTTTAGATGAATCGGAGACGCCGAGTCAGTGTCGGATGCGGTTTGGCAAGCGACTGGTTTTTATTGGACGTTGGGCGAGGTGAGGGCGGGTTGCAAAATGATTCTGTCGACCGAGCGGGCTGTCGCGATCCGGTTCGCGAAGGGCCTACCACCCGCATTCGCGATAGCGAGCGGTTTCGTGAGTCGACTGCGCCGATACGCGCTAGCGTCGGTTTTGCGCGGTTGAAAGTCGGCAGGTGCGAACCGTTCGTGCTCTCAGCGGCGCACGTGACCGTCACGGTACGAGGTGACTGCAACGGAACCGACGCTAGCGCGTATCGGCTAATAGGACAACCGGTAGTGGACGAAGCGATGAGTCCTTCGGAAGCGTTTGCGCTTCGCTGGGGGCGGATTGCAAATTGCAAAATGAACATTGCAAATTGGAAATTGATTTGTCGACCAAACGAACAATCGCGATCCGGTGCGTGAAAGACCTATCAGCCGCATTCGCGATAGCGAGCGGTTTCGTAAGTCGACTGCGCCGATACGCGCTAGCGTCGGTTTTGTACGGGTGAAAGTCGGCAGGTGCGAACCGTTCGTGCTGTCAACGGCGCACGATATCGTCACGGGACTAGGCGACTGCAACGGAACCGACGCTAGTGCTACGGATTGGATTTCCGGTGCCACGAGGGAAAGTTCTGCGTATCTTTCCCAGCTACCCTAGTTCATGATGCAAAAAATTCCCTTCCCCTGCCTGATGTTAGTTTGCTGAAGACGAACTCAAACAAAGGAAGGGAATATGTCGGGTCGAGCAGTGAA